>CALFVE010000175.1 GCA_937928475.1 uncultured bacterium
CGCCGGGAGAGCGGAAGGTGATGGTGATCGCGGGGAGTTGGACTGATGTCACGCTGTGGTCGCCGGGCAACCCGAAGCTCTACCACTTCCGGGCGACGGTGGCATTGAAGGGGGAGCCGGCTACAGTGGTGGATGAAGACCGGGTGCGCTTTGGCTTCCGGGAAGTATGGGTGGAGAAGGGGCGGATTCAACTCAACGGCGTGCCCGTGTTCTTCGGAGGGGACAGCATTACCCGTTACAATAGGACGTTCGACCATCAGGGTTCGGTTGAGATTATCAAGTCGCGGCAGCAAACCTTCCGGACAGTGATGATGCGCACGCACTGGGACCCTGTGGAGCAGTGTTTCCTCGACGCCGCCGACGAGCTGGGAATGACCATCCTGGTCCAGAACTACCCGACGGCCGGCGCCTCGGGGGAGAGCGATCCCCAGTTTTGGACGGAGTTGACGCGGCAGTTTGTGGATTACGTGAAACTGTCGCGCAATCACCCGTCGGTGCTGATCTGGGCGACCGATAACGAATCGACCTTCACCAGCGGTATGCCCGATCTGTACGCCCCGAGCGTGCCCTATCTGATCAACATGATGAAGGCCATCCGGGAGGTTGATCCTACACGACTGGTGACCAGTTCCCACGCTTACGACTTGCGGGGACACTCGGACCTGTTCGATGCCGGATACAACAACCATGGCTACCATACTCGCTTTCCTTCGGACATGCTCCAGTACAGGAGCTGGTACTTCCCCTTCAACGAGGTGTGGGACCGAGTCAAGCCTGTGTGCGTAGACGAGTGGGGCGAGGGCTTCAGCGTGCAGGCGGCGGCGGGTGCCTTCGGAGATCTGGGTTATCGGCCTCCCCTGGGGCTGGAGATCCAAGACATTCCGGACTTGCGTTCGCTGTGGGTGCGGTACCATCAGGCCTGGGGGCAATACGTCGGGATTATGGAGACCCGCAAGCAGAATAGTGTTTCGGTGCTGCTAGCCTTCGGCGACCGCCTGGGGCATTTCCACGCCAACGGTGACAGGGGAGCATATGGCTATGGCGTAGTGCCGCCGGAGATAGTGGAGTGCGCGCAGAAGAACTTCGCCCGAATTGTGGCCTTCCCCAGCGATCTGTATCGCAGTTATTACGCGGGGGAGAAGATGGTGCGGCCGTATTTGGTGATCAACGAGAGCGACAGTGAGCTGCGCGGGGCGCTGAAGTGGCGGCTGGTGATGGGCAAGGAGATCATCGCGCCGACGGACGGAGGGCCGTGGCAGGTAGACGAGGCCACGGCACGGGAGGTGGGCGCAGGCGAGATACCGCTGTTGCTCAGTGCGGGGGAACGCAAGACGGTAGAGTTGGTGGCTAGCCTGCCGGCATCCAGCCAGCCGCAGGCGCTTTCTCTGCAGATCAGAGTGGAAAAAGAAGGCGAGGGCGTTTACTTCGATGCGCAGCAGTACAGCATGGTGCCGCGGAGCGATCTAAGCAAGGCGCCACGGTTTGCTTTAGTGGGCGGCAAGGAGTCTCAGGGGCGGCTGTCGCGATTGAAGGCTGCCTTTGAGGCGCGTGAGGTAGCGGGGGCCGTCGCCTCGGGGCGGCCGATTGTGGTGGGCAGTGACGCTCGGCTGCAGAGCGAGGAGTGGAAGCAACTGGAGGCCCATGTGGCAAAGGGTGGCAAACTACTAGTGCTGGCCCGCGATGGTCTGCCTGGTCGGTTTGGTGGGGTGGTTTTGGAAAACAGCGGGGAAGAGATCACCTATGCCCACAACCGAGCGCCGCACCATCCGGTGATGCAGGGGATCAACACTCAAGAGACTCGCTGGTGGCGGGAGGACTACCTGGTGGGCAAAGACGTGCTGGCTCGCCCTGGGGTAGGCAACTTCCGCATCCTGATGGACGCGGGCTTGGCAGAATTGGACGGGGGGCAAGGGCTGTCTCTGACTCCGTTGGTGGAAGTAGTGGCCGGCAAGGGCAAGGCTCTGTTCTGCTCGTTGCTGTTGGAAGAGAAGGCCGCGGTAGAGCCGGGCGCGGCGCTGTTGCTGACACGGTGCCTGGATTATCTGAAAAGCGACGGAGCGGAACTGAAGCCCGCCGTAGCCTGGGGGGTTGACCTCTCGCGGGTACACGCGGAAGTTCTGCCGGCGGAAACTCCCCTTGATCCCCGAAGCGTGGCGGCGGTCGTAGTGAACGGGAGCGAAACGGTGGCTTCGGCGCGAGCCGGGCAACTGTTGGCCTATGCGCAAGCGGGCGGACAGGTAATAGTGCATCGAGTTGCTCCCGAAACCGCTTCGGCTTGGGGGCAGGTCTTTGGAATTGATTTGCAGGCCAAGCCGACCATGACCCGCTGGTTGGCCATCGAGCCGGACGATCCGGCCTTGTGGGGGATGTCGCACTATGACGTGCACTGGACCTGGAGCGGCGGCTTGGGGCGGTTCCTGGAGAAAGGACAGATCACCGACGCAGAACTTATCTGCGGCAGCCCCCAAGCAAAGACCTTTGTGGAGCCGGGTGCAGTTGTGATCGTGCCAGTGGGGAAAGGGAAAGTGATCTTTGATCAGGTGCTATGGGATCGGCCGGCTCCGGGCGCGTATTTGCAGGCTCGCGCCGATGAGTACCTCACGCAGTTGCTGACCAACCTAGGGGTGAAGATTACCCCGCCGCGGGCGACTTCTGCCAAGGCTAACGAGTGGCTGATCCTGGGGCCGTTCCGGCTGGCCAACAACTACCGGGGTTCGCAGAAGGAATTCAACCTGCCTGATGAGGCGAACTTGGTCGCCAAAGAGGGGGACACTTACCAGGGTAAGCGCTGGGAGCGAGCCAAGCTGGAAGTGCGGGCGGGAGCCCGGAACAACCTAAACGGGTATTTCGGCACCCCCGACTGGACCAAGCCTTCGTGGGATTACTACGTGGCCTATGCCCAGGTGTACATCATCAGCGAGGAAGATCAGGAGGTCCTGCTCTGTGGGGGGGCAGATGATACGCTCAAGATGTATCTGAACGGGCAACTGCTCGAGACGGAGGAGGAACTGGGCAATCTGCGGTCGGACGAGGACGTGCAGATCAAGGTGCACTTGCATAAGGGCAAGAACCGACTGCTGGTGAAGTGTGCCAATTGGCTGGGGGCGTGGGGGTTTGTGGTCAAGGTAAGGGACGCCGCCTTCGACGTGCAATTCACTACCGAATAGGTCGGCTGGCCGGCCCTCTCTGCGGGAAAGGCTCGGAGCGCACCTCTCAGGTGCCGTCGTCGTGGAGAAGCCCAAATTCTGAGCCGAAGGCCGCAGGGAGGGCCGGCATTGACCGTTGCGCAAGGGTTGAGCTAAGTATCATGAGCACGAGCGTGATTCGGCCCCGCGAGAAGGCGTCGCCTCACGCGCTTCGTGAGCGAAGAGAGCCACTGCGCCCGGCAGTGCTGGTGGGAGGACTGTTGGCCAGCACCTTCCTGGTGGCTATTACCCCCTTCAACGACACCAAGGTACTGGGCACCTACATCGCGGGCAATCACTTTCCCTTTGGGGCTTTCGCAGTACTGGTGCTCTTAACGGGGGGCATCAACCCGCTGCTAACCAGGCTCAAGTCCGCCTGGGCGCTGTCGCCGGCTCAACTCATCGCCATCTGGGCTATGATCGCAGTGCCCTCGGGAATCCCCTCCTCGGGCCTGATGCGGTACTTGGTGCCCAGTATTACTGCTTTGTCGTACTACTCTTCCCCCGAGAACAAGTGGGAGGACACCTTTGGCTCCCTGATAGACAGCTCGCTGCGCATAACTGACGAAGCGGCAGCCCGCGGCTTCTACGAGGGGCTGCCCCCGGGCGTCGGTGTGCCCTGGCACCTGTGGCTAACTCCCATGGCGGTTTGGACTATCTACACGCTTGGGCTTTACTTGATGATGGTAAGCCTCTCGGTCCTGCTCCGGCGTCGGTGGGCGGATCAAGAGCGTTTTGCTTTCCCGCTGGTACAGGTTCCGGTGGAACTGGCCAGAGCGCCCGCGCCAGGGCGAGTTCTGAACGATTTCTTCCGCAATCCCCGGGTCTGGGCCGCGGTGCTGATCGTCACCGTCATTCATACCCTTAACGGGTTGCACCAGCTGTATCCCCAGGTGGCTTCGGTCAGGATGAGGTTTTCCTTTGAGTTCAAGGAGTTTCCCTGGCGGCACGCCTGGGGGCTACACCTCTGCATCTTCCCCATGGTCATCGGCCTGGGCTATCTGCTAAGCACCGAGGTGTTGCTGAGCCTGTGGTTCTTTCATCTGTTCTTCAAGGTGCAGGCCATTGTCTTTGGGGTCCTGGGGATACCGATGGGGGCCGCGGGAGCCTCCTATGGAGGGACCAAATGGTCGGCTACGGAGGAGGCGGGCGGCACCTTGGGCTTGGCTGGCTGGTTCTTGTGGATCGCCCGCCACTACCTGGGCCAGGTGTTTCGCCAGGCTTTCACCGGTAGGCAGGAACTCGACGACTCCGAAGAACCTTTGCGCTACCGAACCGCAGTCATCGGCTTTCTTCTGGGCAGCGCTATCATGGTGGCATGGCTGACCTACTTTGGAGGGAGTCTCTTCCTGGCCCTGGCCAATGTGGTGCTGGGCATCTGCGTCTTCATCACGCTGGCCTGGACTACCGCGCAGGGCGGCTTGATCTTCGTCCAGCCTACTTTCGCCAGCACGGAGACTACCGCGATTCTTGTAGGTAGCAGATTTTTCTCCCTGCAGGCGCTAGTCGTGAACATGCTCAACGAACAGATCTATCGCATGGACCTGCGCGAGTACATGCTCCCTTCGCTGCTCAACGCGCATAAGGCCTGCGACGAGGTCGGCCTCGATCGCCGGACGTTGACAATTAGGGGAATCGTTCCCAGCATCGCACTGGCCTTGATTGCGGGAGGAATCGCGAGCATCGCTCTGCCTTACGTCAGCGGGGGCGGGTACTCCACGCCGGCGACCTGGACGTACCGCTGGGCCCCCAGGATTACCTACAACTTCGGCAGTCAGTATTTGGTTCAGTCCTCCGGGCCGGAATGGCCACTCATTGCTCACTTTGGCGGCGGCATGCTTTTCACGCTGGGGCTGATGGCACTGCGGAAGAACTTGTCTTGGTTTTCGCTGCACCCTGTCGGCTTCTTGATTGCTGCGGGCTATCCCAGCGGTCAACTGTGGTTCTCCCTGTTTGTCGCCTGGCTGCTGAAGAGCGCAGTCATGAAGTACGGAGGCTACAAGACCTTCCAAACGCTGCGCCCATTCTTTCTCGGCTTGGTCGTCGGCGATACGCTCAACGGCGTGGCTTGGATCGTGGTGGGGCTGATCACGAAGACTGGCTACCTGGTACTGCCTGGCTGAAGAGAGCGGCAAGCGCGAACGATCGTGCAACCATACCCGACGATGAAGGGACACAACCGATAGGCCCACCGGTAACCACGTGGCCGGCTTCGGGGGGATGAGTGAGCCCTACAGATATGAACCGCGAAGGAGGAGAGTGTCCTCAACCATGAAGTGCACAGTGCAGTTCGCGGGAGTATTCCTGTTACTCGCCGCAACCGTGACGTCCGGCGCGCTGGCAGAACGGAAGAGTGTGGACTCGATGGGGGAGTGGCGGCTGCTGCCGGTGGAGGGGCGAGAGATGGCAGCACCGGTACCGGCGGTGGATGACACTTGGCAGACCTACACGGCGCCTGGACTCTGGACCGACAACGTTCACGACAGCGCCTGGTTGGTGCGGACGGTGGAGATCGCCCCCGAGGACATAGGAAAAGTGTTCCAATTCCGGTTCCTTTCGGCCACCTATCACGCGCGACTGTTCGTGAACGGCCAGTTCATCGGGGAACACCGGGGCGGGGACAGCCCTTTCTTCATCACCGTACCGGACGGAGTGTTCAAGGCGGGCACCAACGTTATCGCTTTGGGTATGACCAATGCCTCCTCGGGTCTCAAGGACGGCCAGTGCATGATCCGGGACTTGAAGGTCACTAAGGCCCAGAACCGACAATGGTCGTCCTTCGGTGACCAAGCCGCGCTGGCCTTCAAATGGTGGTTGACAGAGATCGGCCTACTGCAAAAGGCTCAGTTATTGATACTGCCCCGCGTGTACGTGGACGATATCTTCGTCAAAACTTCGACCCGCAAGATGCGGTTGGAGGCGGAAGTGGAGGTGGTCAATGCCACAACTGAGCCCCAGACGGTGATCTTGGGCGGGCAGGCACTGGACGGAGACACGGTGGCCAAGAAGTTTTGGGATAATCAGTGGACGCTGGCACCGGGAGAGCGGAAAGTGATGACGATTGCGGGGAGCTGGACAGACGTGACCTTCTGGTCGCCGGGCAATCCGAAGCTCTACCACTTCCGGGCGACCGTGAGCCTGAAAGAGCAGCCGGAACAGATCATAGACCAGGATCAAGTCAGGTTTGGTTTCCGGGAAGTCTGGATCGAAAACTGCCGGATCATACTCAACGGGGCGCCGGTGTTTTTTGGCGGGGCAAGCATTACTCGCTACGGCGACATCTTCACGTATGAGCGCGCCTATGAGTTGCTCAAGGGCCGCAAAGAGATTTGGCACAGCAATATGACGCGGACGCATCATGATTTGATGGAGCAGTGTTTCCTCGACGCGGCCGATGAGTTGGGGATGACCATCCTGGTGCAAAACGCTTACGGCTATGGTTCTGCGAGAGAAAGCAACCCGGCTTGGTGGGCCGACGCCACTCGGCAGTTCCTCGAGTACATAAAACTTTCCCGCAATCACCCCTCTGTGGTTATCTGGTCGACCGATAACGAAGGAACTTTCATCGGGGGAGGGCCGAAAATGGACGCACCCTCGGTTCCTTTCCTCATCGATATGATGTACCAGGTGCGGCGATTAGACCCTACTCGCCTGGTGACCAGTTCGCACAACCTGGACCTGCGCGGCCACTCGGATTTCTTGGACGCGGGGTACTGTACTCACGGCGAGTTCCGCTGTTTCCCGGTGGAGATGCTCCGGTTCCAGAGTTGGTTTTTCGATATGAACAAAGTCTGGGACCGGGTCAAGCCCATCTGCATAGATGAGTGGGGAGAGATGTTCGGTCTGGACCCCACCTGTGTGGACTTCGGCGACGTAGCCTTCTGGCCCCCCGTGAAAGAGCTGAGCATACCGAATCTGCACACATTCTGGACGCGCTACCATCAGGCCTGGGGCCAGTACGTGGGGATTATGGAGACGCGGAAGCAGAACGCGACCTCGGTGCTACTGTGCTTCGGTGATCGGCTGTCAGCCTTTCCGTATGAGGGAGGGCCGCGGCAGCTTATGGGGCCGGAAATAGTCGAATGCGCGCATAAGAACTACGCTAGCATTGTAGCATTTCCCCGGGAGTTGTATCGCGGCTATTACGCCGGGGAGAGAATGACTTTACCGTACTTAGTGATTAACGAGAGCGAGCGGGAGCTGGAGGGCCTGCTGCGCTGGCGATTGGTAACTGGGCAGGAGATCATCCGCCCCAAGGACGGGGAACCCTGGCAGATCGAGCCGACAACGGCCAAAGAGGTAGGGAAGGGACAAATTCCGCTGCGATTGGCGGCTGGGGAGCGCAAGAGTTATGACATCGTCTGTGCACTTCCGTCGAGCGCTAATCCCCAGCCGCTGTCCTTGGCAGTGGAGCTGTGGGAAGGTGAGCGCTTGCTGTATAGCGATCAGCAGCAATACAGCATGGTGCCGCGCACCGACTTGCGCGGCGCGCCTGCTTTCGCCCTGGTGGGGGAGCGGGAGACGCGGACGCGCTTCGCGGAGTTGGGGGCGAACTGCACGCTGGCGCCGGTGGGAACCGCTGTGGCATCGGGCCGGCCGGTAGTGGTGGGCGTGGAGGCGATGCTAAGTCCTGAGGAGTGGCAGGCTTTGGACCGGTTTGTGGCCGGCGGGGGGAAACTATTGGTGCTCGCGCGGCGCGGGCTGCCGGCGACTTTCGGAGGCGTTCCTTTGGAGGAGTCGGGGAGGGACATTGTTAGAGCGCACAACCGGGCGCCGCTCCACCCGGTGATGAAGGGGTTCGGCTCCCAGGACTTTCGGTGGTGGCGAGACGACTATCTGATCAGTGACAACGCACTGGGGCGGCCTCACCAAGGCAACTTCCGGGTGTTGATAGATGCGGGGCGGGCCTGGTACTTCGCGGAGCGAGGGGAAGGGTTGTCCTTGACCCCGCTACTGGAGGTGGTGGCGGGTCGAGGCAAGGCACTGTTCTGCTCGCTGTTCTTGCAGGAAAGGGCCGCCAAGGAGCCTGCGGCTGCCCTGCTTCTACGTCGGATCCTGGACTATCTGCGGACTGACGGTAAGCCGCTGCTGCCGGCGGTAAGCTGGGGAGTGGACTTGAGCGGAACCGGGGCCGAGTTGCTCCCGCCCGAAAGCGCGCTCAGCCCGCAGACAGTGGCGGTGGTGGTGGCCAACGGGGGCCAAGCACCGAGTTCGGCACAGGCGGCACGCCTAGCAAACTACGTCAGGGCAGGCGGTCAGGCGCTGATCGATCAGGTGAAGCCGGAGACGGCTGCCGCCTGGGGCCAGGCGCTGAGCCTGGAGTTGTCGGCGACGCCTATCAATACGCGTTGGCTGTACTTTGACCCCCAGGATTCGGCGTTTTGGGGGATGTCCCACTATGATACCTTTTGGGTCTATGGAAAACGGCATCTGATTGAGCAGCAGGGGCAGATTACGGAGGCCGCCGTGGCTTCGGCGAGTCCGCAGGTGCAGGTAGTAGCCGAGCCGGGGGCCATCTTGCTTGCACGCTTAGGCCAGGGCAAGGTGATCTTCAGTCAGGTTAGATGGAATGCGCCGCTGGAGGGCAAGTACATCCAGGATCGGGCCAACGACTACATCATCCAGCTGCTGACGAACCTCGGGGTGAAGTTGACTCCGAAGAACGCGTAGATGCGTCTCTTGGGGTCGGAGGAGCGTTCGTGGCGCAGACTGTCGGGTTGCGATAAAGGAGAAGACTCTGGCTGAGGAGGCAAAGACGATGCAAAAAGCACTAACGAGGGCGATTGTAGTCTTGGTGGTGTTGGTTGGGTTTGGCTGCGGGGTAACACTGGCGCAGCGGAAGAGTGTGGACTTGATGGGGGAGTGGCGGCTGTTGCCGGTTGAAGGTCGGCACTTGAGCGCACCGGTGCCGGCGGCGGACGACACTTGGCAGACCTACACGGCGCCGGGCCTTTGGACGGACAACGTTCATGACAGCGCCTGGCTGGTACGGACGGTGGAAATTGCGCCGGAGGATGTAGGTAAGGTTTTCCAGTTTCGTTTCCTGTCGGCGGTATTCCATTGCCGGGTGTTTGTGAACGGCACGTTTCTGGGGGAGCACCTGGGAGCGGAGAGTCCTTTCTTTCTCACGGCGCCTCCGGGGGTCTTCCGGGCGGGGATAAATGAGATCGCCTTGGGGATGACCAATGCCTCTTCGGCGATGAAGGATGACCAGTGCGTCATTCGGGACATGAAGATAACGGCCGCCCAAGGGGCGATGGGGCCGTTTTGGGGCAAGGCGACGATGATGCATCACTGGTGGCCGGCGCAACTTGGGCTGCTACAAGAGGCGCATCTGCTGATTCTGCCGCCAGTGTATGTGGACGACATCTTCGTGAAGCCCTCGGTGCAGAAGCGACAGTTGGTGGCGGATGTAGAGGTCGTCAACGGCAGCGAGCGGCCGCAGGGGGTGACGCTGTTTGCCACGGCGTACGAGTTAGGGGGAGAGGCGGCGCGACGGCTGCCGGGGGAGAAGTTTATGCTGGGGGCTGGAGAACGCAAGGTGGTAACA
>CALFVE010000176.1 GCA_937928475.1 uncultured bacterium
AATCTCTACCTGGGTAGTGGGCGGATGGGCGGCTGCTTTGATGTCTGGGGCCTGCAGAACAACGGTTTCCGGCGTCCCCAAGACAGTCTCAGCAACACTTGGCTGATGCACGCGGATCACTGGCATCGCGGGGCCTTTGGCCTGGACTACTGGTTTCCGGCCGCCCGGCTGGCGTGGGCGCAGGGGGAGCCGGCGGCCCCGCAGTCGTGGCGCCAGGAGCTGCGCCTCGCCGAGGGGCGGCTGCGCACGGAAATGTCCTGGCCGGACCTGCGCCTTACCCTCTCGGCCTGGTTTCATCCGCAGCGGCGGGATCTCCTAGCCGTGGATCTCCAATATGAGGCGATGCGGGAGGGAGTGATGCCTCCGCTCCTGCTGGCTCCCCTCACCGAGGCGGACCTGTCCTATGACCAGCATCTGCGCGGGAGCGCGGAAACGGTCGCCCGGGAGGAGGGCTGGTGCCTGCTGCGGCTGCGGATGGGCACGGCGGACACGGCTCTGGCCCTGCGGATCATCTCCACCGCAGGTAGGGCGCAACTGGTGGGGGGTGGGGAGGGGATGGAGATTCGCTTCTCCGGTGAGCGAGGGCGACATTTCCTGCTCATCGGCCTAGCCGGAGCACGGCGGCAGGGGGAGCTAGCCGAGGAGATGAGGCGCGCCTGGGTGCCCGAGCAGTATGCGGCGGAAGCGGCTCAGGCCTGGCATCGGCGCTGGGGCGAGGGATTCATTGCGGTGCCGGTGCCGGAGTACCAAGCCTTGTGGCTGCGCTCGCTGTTCTGGACCCTGTGCTCTTATGGCCCGGAGGTGCGCTCGCCGGCTCCCCCCATGGGTTGGGCGGGCAACCTGTGGGGCTATCATTTTCCCCAGGACCTGTCCTATATCCACCCGGCGCTGCTGCGCCTGGGGCACTATGACATCGCCCGTTCCTGGGTCGAGTTTTATCGGGGCTACCTCGAGAACATCCAGGAGTATACGAGGCGAGTCTACGGGGCAGAGGGAACGATGTGGGCCTGGGAGTTTCCTATCGGTCCGAACTCACGTTTGTTGGAGGAAGGCGCCCCCAATCAGCACCAGTACGAGATTCACAACGCGGCCTACCCGGCGCGCATGGCCCGCGAAACCGCTTGGCACCTGGGCGATGCGGAGTGGGCGCGAGAAGTCGCCTGGCCGATCGTCCGCGAATCGGCGCGCTTTTTCGCCTCGGTGCTGCGCCCCGAAGAGGACGGCACCTGGGGGATGCACGTCATCCCCTCGGCCGGCCAGGATGAAATGGGCGGGAAAGATCAGAAAAACTACCTGTGCGCTCTCTTTAGTGCCCAGTACTGTCTGCAAACGGCCTTGCAGATGGGGCGGGAGCTGGGACTGGTGGGGGAAGAGTTTGCTCGCTGGGAGAGCATCCTGTCGGAGGGACTGGCCTTCCGGCGGTTGTACGATCCGGCCACCGGCTTGCTAGCGACCTGCGAGGGCCCGGCGGGTCGGCAGCAACTGGGTAAGGAGAAACACCCGGTGCAGCTGAACCCGCTGACTTTCCTGCCCTTGGGGCGCAGTGGGCGTGCCCCCGAAGAACACGTCCGGCGCGCCTATGAGCGGCGCTATGACCTGTGCGCGGGGGTCAAAGAGGCGACCTACTACGGCTGGACCTTGGCGGCCTATTGGCTGGCGGCCTCGCACATGGCGGATAGCGAGGGGCTGCTCTTCGAGTTGGGCCAGGCACTTCCAGGTCAATACGTAGACCGGGAGTGGCTGCAGATCTTCGAGACCTCGGGCTTTCCGCAGTCGTCGTATTACGTGACCAGCAGCGGGCTGTATCTGCAAGCGCTCAGTGACGCCTTGGTCAGCGACTACTGGGGGGAAGTCGAAATCGGGGCGGCCTGCCCTGAGCAGTGGCAGGAGGTGGCCTTCCAGAACCTGCACCTTGCCGATGGCCGCTGCCTCAGCGGGGAGAAGGCGCAAGGGCGGTGGCAGGTGAAGGAGGCTTCGTGAGGCCACTGTGGACCGAACCCAGCAGCCCGCGCCTGTGGCGGGCCACCCCCAGCGACTTCCTGCACGACGAGGTCGGCTCGGCGGCGGAGGTCTACACCGACGGGGTGCTGGCCCGCCTCGCCGGGGAACCAAAACGGGTGGGCAGAGGGGAACTAGCCGCCGCTTCGAATTGTTCCACATGGTAAGGACCACCGAGGAGCCAGTCGCCCCCGAAGGTGCAAACCAGGAGGGCGGCATGCTGCTCATTGACAGCCGCTCGGCGGGCGAATATCATCTGTTCGCCCGGGGCCCGGGGGCGTTGGGCCTGCGAACTGGGCTGGAACCCCGGGCAGCAGACGTACTGTGGCCCTAAGCCCCGTTGCCGAGTGCAGCGGGCTTTGGTATAGACTCCACCCCTTGAGCCGGAGGTGCTCACCATGTCTCGCCGACGCGCAGGTTTTACCCTCATTGAGCTGCTGGTGGTTATCGCGATCATCGCGATTCTGGCGGCTATCCTGTTTCCGGTCTTCGCTCGCGCCCGCGCCAAGGCCAAGCAGAACTCCTGCCTGTCCTACACCAAGCAACTGGCGCTGGCCACGATCATGTACGCTTCTGATTACGATGACACTTTCCCCCTCGTCGGGAACTGGTATGAGGGTATCCATCCGTACGTGAAGAACAGCCAGATCTTCCTCTGCCCGGAGGACAATACCGCCAACGGGCGCACGGGAGCGTCCGGCTTCAAACTAAGTTACGGCATCAACGGTAACGTCTGCGGATACACCTCGACCAACGTAGAGTCGGTGGCCACCACTATCTTGGAGTTTGACGCCACCGTCACCGCTAGCACCGACGGCACCGGCTGCGCCTACGTCCACAATGATGTGGCCAACTTCTCCTTCTGCGACGGCCACAGCAAGGCGCTGAAGGATGCGGGGCTGAAGACCGCCTGGTGGACCATCGCCGCCGACCCCGACTAGCCGGACGGGGCGGAGGCAGCCTCTCACCAAATCGGGTAGGCAAGGGCAGCAAGGCCCTTGCCTACCTGGTTGTGCTGCTCGCTCACTCAACTTCGCTGAGGCGGACGACCTCCCCCCGCTCCGCCGCTAGGTCCGCGGCAAAGCACAGCCGCATCGTCTCGTAGGCGTCGCGCGCGGGAGTGGCCGGCGGCAGACCCTGGGCGACGCGGCGCACGATGTCCTTGGTTTGGTCCTCCGTGTTGTGGTAGTAGTGGTGATCCTCCGCGGGGTCCCAGGTGAGGTCTTCCACCCAATCGCTGGTCATGGTATCCGGCGCGTCGCCGTACTCCCAACGCCGGAGGTGCCGCCCGAAAATCTGCGCCTCCGCCGCGCCTTTGGTTCCCACCACCACATAGCCGAGCGAGTGCCCATCGCCCACCTGCTGGTCAATGATGTTCTGCAGGGGGTCGCCGCGGAAGGTGGCCGCGTGTCCCATCAGGAAGGTCAGGTGGCTTACCGCGCCGCTCGCGAAGCGGTAGGTGGCGTGGTAGTTGTCGTGTACCTCCATGTAAGGCACGATGTTGGGCGCGCAGGCCGCGTAGACCTCGGTGACTTCACTACCTATCCACCAGCGGGGCAGGTCCACGTAGTGGCTGAGTTTCTCTCCGAACATGCTGCCTCCGGTGGAGCGTTGCAGCCGCCAGATGCCCTTGGGCCAGGCGCTGCTGGCGTAATAGCAGTGGGTGTTGACGATGTCCCCCAGCAAGCCCGCGTCCGCCCACTCCTTGATCTGCGTATACAGCCGCGAATAGCGCAGTTCAAAGCCGATCTGCAGAAAAGCGCCGCGGGCCTCGGCTGCCTCCACCATCCGGCGGGCATCGGCGAGAGTGGTCGCCATCGGCTTCTCGCACATGACGGCCTTGCCCGCCTCCAGCGCGCGCAAGGTCAGTTCGCAGTGTGCGTGGTTGGCGGCGGTGACGAACACGAGAGGGAGGTCGTCGTCCTGCAGCACGCGGTCGAGGTCTGCGGTCGCCTCCACTCCGTACTGTTCGCGTAGTTCCTGCACCCGCGGGGGGCGCAGGTCCTGGGCGACAATCGCCTCCACGCAGGGGATCTGCTGAAGGTGCTGGATGACGGTGGCGCCCATGGCGCCCGCGCCGAGAATGCCGACTTTCATGGGTTGGGGTCCTGCGCTAGGGAAGTGCTGGCGGTTCGGTCCGCGCCGGGCTTAGTTGCTTGCCGGGTGCAGTTATTACACGATTGGACGGCGGAAGTCAAAGGCGCCGCCGAAAGGCGCGGTCTCTGCCTATCCGTGATCCCCCGGGGCAGTCCGCGAGCGGCGAGAGAGGACTCGCTTGCCGCTTCTCGCTGCGACCTAGGCCGGCAGGTGCAGGGGTTACCTCTGGGTGCGTCCACCGGGGGGCGGCAACCGCAGGCAGCGCGGTCTCGCTGCTCCCTTGACTTCCCCTACACCGCGCTGCATAATCCCGCCGAGAAGGATGGACTACAGCGCCCTGCTGCGCCGAGCCTGGGAACTGGTCCGCAACCACCGCGCCCTGTGGTGGCTGGGGATCCTCGCCATGCTCACCGAGGGTGGGGGCGGCCCTGGCGTGAACGTGCCCTCCTCTTACCGGCCCCGCACGCATGAGACCGGCGATAAGTCCTCCTTTCTCTGGCCGCTGGCGGCCGCTCCGCTTCCCGCCTCGCTCCGTCTGCTAGTCTCGCCCTTGCGTTGCCAGAGGCCCGACCTCGACGAGTTGCGCGACATCCTGCGCCGCGCGGTGGGCTCGGCCGCGCTGGGGATTCCCCTGCTGCTGGTGGTCCTCCTCAGTGCCTTTCTGCTAGCCCTACTGGTTTTGTACGTCGCGCTTGCGGCCAAGGCGGGCCTCATCGCGGCCGTCGATCGCCTCGACCGAACCGGGCGAGACCTTGCCTTCGGGGCGGCCTTTCGCTTAGGGCAGGGCTACGTCTGGCGGCTGCTGGGCATGGGACTGCTCTTGGGCTTGGCGATGCTGGGGGCAGGGGCAGTGCTGCTGGGGCCGCCGATTGCCCTGGGAGTGGCCTTGCGCACGCCGGGAGCCATCATTGCGGCCGTCGGCCTCGGGGTCATCGCCGTGTTGGCGCTCATCGCCCTGGCTCTCTACCTTGCCGTCCTGGAGAAACTAGCCAGTCGTTTCCTTGTGCTTACCGATTGCGGCATCATGAATGGCCTGACCGCGGCCCACGGGCTGCTTCGCCGGCGCCTGGGGCCGACCGTGGTGACCTGGCTCATCCAGGTCGCGCTGGGGATTGCCTACAGCCTGGCCACGAGGATCTTGCTGCTGGTGGTGGGGGTGGGGATGGTCGCGGTCGGCGCGGGGGTCTACGCGGTTACTCGCCAGATCGGGCTGATTGCCTATGCCGTGGTCAGCGCTACCGCCTTGCTAGCCTTGTTCGCCTTCTTGGGCGGCCTGTTCACCGCTTTCGTGTCTTCCTACTGGACGCTGGCCTACCAGGCGTTGGGGCGACTGGGCGCCCCCCCCTGCCTTGCCCACGGTTCCCGGACCCGCCGGGCCCCTGCCTGCCTCCTGAAGCCGAGCGCGGCGTCGCCGCTGCTCCCGCGGGCCGGTTTCCGGGTCAAGCCCCTACCCGCTTGAGCAGCGCCTGGCGCAGCGACTCGAAGATCAGTCGGCCGGGGCCGGCTTGCAGCATGGCCTCGGCATTTCCCCAAGCCGCCAGTTTCTTCTGTGCCCACTCTCCGCCCAGTTCCGCCGGAATCTGCCGCAGCCAGGAGGCCCGCTCCGGATGCGGCATCATCGCCAGCACATTGCCCTCCCGGTTGCACAGCCCCGCGATGTTGGCCAGGGCGCCGTTGGGGTTCACGCTGAGGTCCTCGTCAATGTGCCCTTCTGCATCACAGTACTGGAAAACGATCTGGTCGTTGCTCAGCAGTTGCTCCAAGAGGTCGGGCTGGCGGGTGGTGAAGCGGCCCTCGCCGTGGGCCACCGGCACCGGCCAGACGTAGCCTTCCGGCATCAGCGAGGTCAGCAGGCAGCGCCCAGGCCCGCTGCTGTGCTTGAGATAGACCCAGCGGCAGACAAAGGCGCCCAGGCGCTCGCGAGGATTAGGCCGGTTGGGAGCAAGCGCCATCTCCACCTCGCCCGGGTGCAGGCCGGGCACCAGTCCGGCTTCCACCAGCACCTGCGCCCCGTTGCAGATGCCGAGCACCGGCTTGCCGTGCTCGGTGACCTGGTCGAAGAGGGTGCCGATGATCGGTTCTTTGGTGGCGATGACTCCGCTGCGCACCCGGTCCTGGTACGAGAAGCCGCCGCCGATGACATAGCCGTCGTAGGCCGCCAGCCCCTCAGCCGGTCGGTTCCAGCGGAAGATGTCACAGGCGAGGCCCGCCGCCTCGGCGGCCCGCTTGGTCTCCCACTCGCAGTTGGAGCCGGGGAACTGGATCAGGGCCACGCGCGGCCGTCCACTGCTCTCATGCATGGGGATGGCGCCTCCCAGGGGATGTAGTTCTGGCGCGATTATACTGCAAGGACCGGAGGGGTTCAACGCGGGGAGGTGGTGAGCGAGGAGCGAGGAGCACGCAGTCAGGAGTGCAAGAAAGTCAACGGGGCCGGAGGCTAGAGCCGGTTGGGGACGGCGCGGCTCAAGGGTGCATCCCTGCGCTCAGCGCGTCTCCCTGCCGACTTGCCTGGACCCGGCGCTGCGTTGCCCTGATGCCGCCGTTCTGCTGCCGTTCTGCTGCTGTCCCGCTGCCGTTGGCTCCTTCAGCAGACCGCCTCGAGGGCCTGGATGCTCACCACCCGGTCGCGGGTGTCGGTTTCCACCTCGACCAGGTCAATGCGCAGGGAGAGGCGCCGCCAGCGGGGGCGCTTGTGCACCTGTTCGGCCAGGCGACGCAAGCGCCGCTTCTTCTTGGCCGTCAGCGTCTCGCGGGGGCTGACCGCGCTTCCCTGCTTGCGGCTGCGTACTTCTACAACCACCAGCCACCCCTCGCGGCAGGCGAGAAGGTCAATCTCTCCCCCCGGCAGGCGCAAGTTGCGTTCAACAATGCGGTAGCCCCGCCGGCGCAGCCAGCGCGCGGCCGCCTGCTCGGCTAAGCGGCCGAGGCGGCGGGTACTCCCCCTCGGCCGAGGCCGAAGCCGCCATTGCCGGAAGGCCGCCCACAGGCGCTGCAGTGGTCTGGTCATGCTCGTCTCCTGCAAGATTGCGGGCTGGTTGCGACGGAGTTTGCCCCCGTGTTCCCTCCCGCAGGCAACGCACTAAACAGGGAAAGGATTCCTCGCACCAGGGGCGGGCACCTGTGCCGCAGGTTTCTGCCAGCGGAGGGGTGGGTAGACTAGACGACACCCACCTGCAGGCGGGTGACAAAGGAGGGTTCCCCTTGCGCGCATACCTGGAGGACATCGCCGGCCAGGCTCGCGAGGTACTCGGGCGGGCGGCGATCGGTCTCCCCTCGCGTCTGCCGCTGCGTCGACGGCGGTACCTTCTGAGCGCCATCAGCGTGGTAGCCGGCACGGCGCTCGGCTTTTCCTATGTGCGCCTCATGGTCCGGGACACGCGCTGGCTGGTGTACCTGCTGGCGATGGTGGGCGGCGTGTGCCTGGTCTTCCTGCTGTTGGTCGTCCCTCGCCTGGTCTGGGCCTTTTTCCGCAAGCAGTGGTATCGGGCGGCGCTCCGCCAGAATGCCGACATGGAGCAGGTGCTGGCGGCGCAGGCCTATCGCCGGCTCACCGAGTCGAACCGAGGCGACCTGGCGCCGGGGGAGCAGGCGAATGACTTGGCGGTCATTGCCTGCCTGCGGCGGGACTTTGCCGAGGCGGCCGAACTGCTGGAGCGGCTCCAGCCGGCTGAGTCGGCCGGCCCGGAGGCGGCCAATCTGCTGGTGGCGCTGGCGGCCACGGAGCAGTGGGAGCGCGTGATTCGCTTGCTCGACCGGTTGCCGGCCACTCGGGACTGCCTGCCCGAGGCCAACCTGGCCCGGGTCGCCTTCACGGCGCCGCCTGGCGACCTCCTGGCCCGCGTGCGGGCGCTGGCCGAGGCCTGCCGCTTCCCCTCGGTGCTCAACAACCTGGCCGTGCGTCACCTGCGCGCGGGGGACCTGGAGGCGGCCGAAGCGGACTTGGCGCTGGCCCTGCGGCAGCGCTCCGGCTACGCGCCCGGCCGGGCCAACGCCGGCGTCGTAGCCTTCCGACGGGGGGAGACGGAGCGTGCTCTGACCGAGACGGCCTCGGCGGCGGCGCTGGCCGCCGGGGAGGCCGTCATCTGTAGCAACCTGGGGGCTTTGCTCTGTCAGGCGGGCGACCTGGCCAATGCCGAACAGTGGCTGCTGCGCGCGGAGGCTCTGGCGCCGCGCAGCCTGGCCGTCGCCCTCCATCTGGGCAATGCTTATGCCGTGGAGGGCAAGTACGAGGAGGCCCTGGAAGCCTACGAGCGTGCGGGGAGGTTGGGGGAAAGCGCGGCTGCCTTGCACAACACAGCGCTGGTGCGTCTGGCTCGCGCCGAGGCCGACCTGGCTGGGGAGGCTCAGAATCGGGCCCTGGAACTAGCCCCGGACGATCCCGACATCTTGAACAACTTGGGCTGCATTCACTGGGCCCGCGGCGAGTACGCCAAGGCGGAAGAACGGTTCCGCGAAGCGGCCGAACTCGGCGCCCCCAGCCCGGCGCTGAGCAATCTGGTCAGCGCCGATCTGGCAGCGGGCCGTACCAGGGAGGCGCTGGAGCGGCTGGCGGCGGCGCCCAGCGAAGAAGTCACCTTTCACTATCAGCGCGGCTTGGGCTACCTGCTCACCGCTCTGCAGATTGACCCGGAGGCGGGAACGACTCAGCGCAAACTCTACCATTACCACCTAGAGGCGGCTAACGCCGAGTTCGGCAAGGTGATCGAAGCCGGCGAGGGCCCGGTCGCGGAAGCCCACCTCAATCAGGGCGTTATCGAGTACTTGCAGGAGAACTACGAGGAAGCCGCGGCAGCGTTCGGCGAGGCCCTGCGGCTGCGGGGGGAGGACACCGAGCTGGTGTACCCAGTGGCTTCTTGCTATCTGATGGCCGCCCGTCAAGTTCAAGAGCAGCACACGGCCGGTCCCGAGGAGCCGCTGGTGCCGGCGGCGCGCGACCTGTTGCGGCGAGCCCGGCCTTACTTAGAGAAAGCCTTGGAGGTGCGCTCGACGGCGGGCGACGCCGGCTACGACATGGGGGTGCTGCACTACCTGCTGGGCGAGTATGACAAGGCCATCGCGGTGCTCCGCCGGGTGGCGGCAGCCGATGCCCCGCCTCACGTCTTCAACGCCCTGGCGATGGCCGAGGCGCGCGCCGCGCAGAGCCTGCTGCGGCAGGCGACCGCCTCGACCGCTCTCGGCGACCAGCGCCGGCGGCAACTGACCGCTCAGATGGCCAAGCATCTCTCCTCCGCCATCCACTACTTCCGGGAAGTGCTGCGCGCCCAGCCGCACAGCCCCATTGTGCACGCCAACACCGGCTTGGCGTTCATGCTGCGCAACCAGCCGGGGGACATTGAAACGGCGCTGCATCACTGGCAACGGATGCGAGAGGTCGGCGGGGAATGGGGGCGGAAGGCTTTTGAACTCTTCTCCCGGTCCATGTCCGGGGAGGAGGCACGGCGGCTGCGCTTCCACGACATTGAAATCACTTTCCAGCCTCTCCCTGCCGCCGAATGGATCACTCTGCTCCCGCCGCGTCCGGCCGGGCTGAAGTATCTGCTGGAGGACCTCCCCGACCTGCGGGATTGGACGCTGCAGGCTTATCATCCACTGGTCAAGCGGGCTCTGCGCTGCCGGGCCAAGGCTGAACGGCTGCGGGCGGCCTTGCAGCGGTTGGCGGTGTGAGAACGGCGGGGCGAGCGACAGTCGTGGGACGGCACTTCACGTGCCGCCCGGCGTTTCTCTGCGCAGCCGATCGTGCCGCGGGAGCCAGGCTCCTACGCTTGGCGCCGCTAGGAGAGCGGGGGAGGTGGCGACTCCAGACCCTCCACGGAGAAGGGGATGGGGGGGGTCAGAGTCTGATTGCCGGCGCGGTCTCGCGCGAAGATGCGTACCTCGTAGTCCTGGCGCGCCTGAACACCCCCGGCGTCGGGCAGGTTGCTGTTGGGCGGGACGTTGTAGGTGGCTCGGTAGGTTCCGTCCGTATCGGAGCCAGCCACCAGCGCGCAGCCCACCCGCTGGAAGTTGCCGGTGAAGTCAAAGATAAGGGCCTCCACCGCCGCGATTTCCTGGGGATCAGTGCAGGCGGCCGTGATCACGATCTGGCCCCCAGTGGCAGGCAGTTGCACGGGGTCAACGATGGTCTCCAGCACCGCCGGCCCTCGTTCCCGAACCGCACTGAGGGTGGTAGAGGTATACTTATCGCCGCTGAAGGCGTAGATGGTGCTGCTGCCCACAGCGGAGGCGACAAACACCCCCGCGGCGTCAATCGTACCCGCCGAGCCCACCGCGAGCCAGGTGGGGACGAGGCCGGTAGTACCGCGGTCGGTGACCACCTCGGCGCGGAACTGCACCTGGCTGCCCACCTCTACCTCCTGGCTCAGCGGCTCGATGCGCAGGTCGGTGACGGCACCCGCCGACCGGGGCAAGAGCGCAACGGTCAAGAACAGGTAGTTCTGCGGCAGAAGGGGGACAAACACTTCGGCGGCTGCATAACCCGGCTGCGCGGTGGGCGTGACCTGCACCGTGATCTGGCCGGCGGGGACGTTGGTGAACAGGAAGTGGCCGTCGCCGTCGGTGGTGGTGGTAAGACCGGAGGGAAGCAGGACGACCGAAGCCAGCGGCAAGACGCGGGCGGGGTGGTCTGCCGCCACCACGCGCCCCTCAAGGTCCAGCAGACCGGCCGGCTGCTGAGGACCGGCGGCGGGACCGCCGCCACCTCCCCCGCAGCCAACGAGCATGAGGAGGAAGAGCAGCGCTACGATCACTGCGGCGACCGCACGGGGGCTTGGCATCACGCATCCTCCTGAGGCGAGATACCGGAGCGTGCTGCGCAACCAACCACACCGCCTCGCCGCTCCGGCCCGATTAGCGGCGTGCATAGTATACACGTCTGCGCGCAAGATTTCCAGAGTGCGGGGGGAGAAACTTGTCGCAGGCCAGACCCGACAGCCGGGCTGGCGGTC
>CALFVE010000177.1 GCA_937928475.1 uncultured bacterium
TCCGGGCCGCGATGAAAGCCTAAAATCTCGACGTAGTTGTTTACGCCGCCCCAGCGGATTCCCTGCCAACTCTCGATGGCATCCCAATGGGTAAACGACAGCCCCAGCGCCGCCAGCACCGGCACTAGCGTAAACACCAGGAACCCAAGGCCGTTGGGGAGCAGGAACCAGTAGGCGGTACGATAGCCTGGGCGTCGAGCCGGCCTTTTCTGCGCTGGTCGGGGTCTCGCTGATCCGTACCTCATCTGAGAATGTCCTGTAAGGGAGGACCTTAGCCCTACAGTGGGGAAGTCACGTGCAGATTCGTTTTCTCCGTGCGCTCTGCCCTTACCTGCGGCTCGCACCTCATACTCGATGAACCGGGGGCAGCCTCCCCCAACTACAGACCTCGCTGCTCTGGCCCGCCGGCAACGCCGCCGGCGGCAGGCCCTAGTGCACGGCCTCGCCTACGCCGGCCTCGCCTTCATCGGGTTTACCATGGCCTTGCCGCTACTGTGGATGGTCTCCACCTCTTTGAAAAGTCCTCGCGCCGTCGTCACCTATCCGCCTGAGTTCATCCCTCGTGAGCAGATGACCTGGCGCGAGCCGCAGAGCGGGCGGGAGTACCCCATTTTCCGCTATTCCCCGGTAGGGCAAGCGTCTCGCCTGCCTATCCCATTGCCGGGCCAGACACCGGTCGTACCGAACAGTTCGACCGGCGAGACGCCGCTCGTAGAGGGGAAGAGCCTCGCTGTCGCCGTGCTACGGTATCTCCCGGGCCAAGCGGAAGTGAAGGTCCTGGACGCGGGCTGGGAGCGGGAGCCGCCGATCCGGGTGCCCCTGTACGTCTGGGAGGACGGGCGCCAAGTACCCACACTCCAGCCCCTCAAGAGGGTCCGACCGCACTTCGAGAACTACCCCCGCGCCTGGACCGCTATGCGCCTGCAGCGCGGCTGGCTGGGTTTTGATTTGCCGTACCAGGTGCGGGTGCGTCTGTTCGGGCAGACCTGGCAGATCGGCCCGTGGCGCTGGGAAGGCCTGCCGCTGCGGAATGCCTTCTTGGTGTTTTATCTCAATAGCCTGCTGGTCGCCGTGGCTGTGACCGTGGGCACGCTGGTCACCAGCGCTCTGGCCGCCTTTGCGTTCGCCCGTCTGGAGTTCCCCGGCCGCAACGCACTGTTCTTAACGTACCTTTCCACGCTCATGGTACCTTTTGTAGTAACGATGATCCCCATCTTCGCGCTGCTTAAACTCCTGCGCCTGACCGACACCTACTTCGCGCTGATCGTGCCGGTGATGTTCTCGGCGTACGGAACCTTCCTGCTCCGCCAGTTCTTCCTGGCCATCCCTCGCGACCTGGAGGACGCCGCCCGCCTAGACGGCTGCGGTCACCTGGGCGTGCTGCGCCACGTCATTCTGCCGCTCTCCAAGCCCGCCCTGGCCACGCTGGGGACGTTCACCTTCTTGGGCACCTGGAATTCCTTCATGTGGCCGCTGATTGTGATCAACTCGGAGGAGAAGATGCCGCTGATGGTGGGCTTGTATGCTTTTATGGGCGAATACAGCGCCCAGTGGCACCTGCTGATGGCGGCCTCGGTGATGGTGATGGTGCCGGTGATTCTGGTGTTTGTCCTCGGCCAGCGGTACTTCATCGAGGGGATTGTGCTGAGTGGGATGAAGGGATAGCGGACGCCGCGGCTCCGTGGGGTGCACAGAGAGCCGCTCAACATAAGAGCAATTATGCGAAAGTCGGCGCAGCTCCCTGCGTGTGCCAAAGGGCTGCCCTCATCCCCCTACTCTCCGCCCGTCCCCATCAAGTCCGAGAACTCCTTGCGCAGCAGTTCCCGCTTGGCCGCGTAGTCAGCCCAGCCGGCGGTCGGAAGAAGGAGGCGCATCTGCACCAGCGGCGGGCGTCCCGCCGGAGCCGGCAGGTCCGGCCGCAGCGAGTAGTCCCCGAGTTGCTTGACCAGCAGTCTCTGCCCCTCGGCGCTCAGCGCGTAGTCCACAAACAGCCGGGCGCAGTTGGGATGCGCCGCAGCCGCTAGAATGGCAATCGGCCCCACCATCATCGGCACGCCCTCAGTGGGCCAGACTACCGCAAGGCCCTTGGCCCCCGCTTCCTGAGCCGGCCTCTCCTTCACGTCCCCGGCTGCGATCTCGATCTGCCCCTGAAGCAACGCTTCCTCCATCTGCGCCACGGTCTTGAATATGCGGGGTTTCTGCGCCGCCAGCCGCTGCCAGTAGATCGTGCCGTACCGCTCGCGAAGCAGGAACAGCAGCGCATAGGCGGCCCCGGCCGTCTCTGCGTCTTTGAGGCCGATGCGCCCCTGGAAGGCCGGCCGCAGAAGGTCCTCCCAACCCTTAGGTACCTGGTCGCCGCGGAGCCGACGGGGGTCATAGGCCAGGCCCAGCGTTACCGCGCGCAGCGCGACCCAGTATCCCAAGTCTTTATATTGAGATGGTATGTACCTCGCCTCTGGGCTGTCGTAGTAGAGCAGCGCTCTTTGGTCCCGGAGTTGGACAAAGGTCGCCGGGTCGAGCAGATGCAGAACGTCGGCTTGAACCCGCCCGCTCGCGATCTGGTTAGCCACCTGCTCGGCGATAGTGAAACTGCCTCCGCGCACCAGATGGGTGCGGATAAAGGGGTACTTGACGCGGAACTGGGCCAGAATCGCTTCTGCGTCCGCCTCGGGGAGTGAGGTGTACCAGAAGAGTTCGCCCTCGGCTTTGGCGAGTTCCAACACTTCGGCGGGACTGCGCTGGCCGTTACCATTGGTAGAATTGACCGAAACCCGGATGGGGCGTTCTTCCTGCGGGGGACAGCCAGAGGTTATCAGCAGGGCAAGAGCAGCAGCCAGCGCGAGGAGCGCGCCGGTCGCCCTCTGCGGTGCATACGAGCGGCGAAACCTAGTCACCGCGTTCCTCCTGAGGTAGACGGCTACTGAGGGCCAGCCAGAGCCGATTGAACTTCCTTTCCCCTCGGATGACGAACTCACCTGCCGCCAAGGCCTCAGTCAAACGCGGGCTATCTTCCGCGTCCAGCCAAAGGCCAGGCTGGTCACCACCGGCAGGAATCTGCGCTAGATTTCGCCAGTCGCTCACCAGAGCTTCCGGACGGCTGGAAACTAGGGGGAAAACGGGCCCGACGCCGACGGCCCGACTATCGCCGGCCACGGCCAGCCCGGCCAGGACCGCTCGGAGCAGGTCGTCTTGCTCCGGCCCTTCGCGGCCCCAACTCGCGAGGATTGCGCTTTCCATGGCGCCTTCGATGATGCCTTCCCCCTCCATGATGCGCTCCAGGAGAGGAATCCGTGGGTCGGGTGCTTCCTCCCTCCCCCTGACGGGGCGGTGCAACTGGGGGAGGAGCATGTACACAAGTCCCGAAGGCAGAGCGGACAGGTCAGCCTTGGACCTCTCCAGCAGCCGCAGAGCCACTGCGCGCCACCGCCGGCCCCGCCCGAGGGCCAGGCGGATCTGGTCCACGGACTGTGCGACCCGCCCGACCTCGTCGGGGGCGCGAGACACCACGGGATAGTGAAGTCGGCCGCGGGAGACCTGATCCACCGCCCGGAAGACGGCGGTGAGCGGCTCGGTGGCGAGTCCCAGCACCACCCAGAGGCTGGCCAGTGCCGTGGCAACGATCAGAAGGGCGACGGCAATATGCCGCGCCACGATCTGCGAGATGAGGCGGCCGGCAGCTCGACGAGCGCAACCCAGGGTGGCGAGGACCGGGCTTTCGGCGTCCTCCAGGGAGGCCTGTACCACGATGATTCCGCTGCGGGCGGCCAGGCGGCTGTCGGCAGCCAAGGCGAGCAGCGGAGCGAGAATCTCGCCACGGGTAGCGGAGCCCCCGGCTGGGTTGGCTAGTTCAAGTGCCTGCTGGTCATACGCGGCGGCCAGAACTACCCCCCGGCGATCCTGTACCAGCGCGAAGACCAGGTCGACGGAGTAGGTCTGGTCCTCCAAGCGTGAGTGCACTAGGTTGTTCAGGTAGCGCTCGAGCACGGCAGGGGCTGCGCTGGGTTCGGCGGCGATGTAGTTGAGCACGCTGACGGCCACGTTGCTCATCGCCAGGCGGGTCTCGCGGCGGACCAACCCGGCGGCGTGCGCGGCCATCAGATAGGTGGCGGGCACCACCACGGCGATGATCACCAGACCAGCGAGGACGGTCAGGCGCACTCGCACGCGCCCGAGGCGTTCGCGGAGGGGGAAAGCAAACCGCGGGCGAGGAGCCGCCGCCGGACGGGGGGTCGGCGTGGAGGTGACCAGGAGGTAGGCGCCACCTAACAGCAGAGCCACCCCGGTCAGATGATACAGGTTCAGCACTTCTCCCAGCCAGAACCAGGACACAGCCACGGTCACGATGATACTGAGCAGTTTCAGGGCAACAGCAACGTGCACGGGAAGATGGGCGAGGCCCCGATAGTACAGGGCCAGAGAGCCGGTGGTCGAGACCAGGGCCAAGGCAAGCAGAACCGCCCACCCCCAGGCAGGCAGAGCCCAGAGGCCGGCAAGGCCCCCGCCCGAAGCAGCGAGGGCTACCGCTGCTATCGCGAAACCCGTGCCCACTCGCCAGGCGCCTACCACCGAGGGCGTGAACCGCCGCAGGACGCCCTTGGAAAGCACCTCGGAGAGGGCGCGGCAGAGACCGGCGGTCAGCGCCAGCAGGTCACCCAACAGGCGCTGGCGAGCCTCCTGGCCGCCGACTGAGAAGTCGCCCGCCCCGATGAGCGCGTCGGCCGCCACCATCGCCGCCACCAGGGCGAGGCGAAGGGGAGTGACGCTCTCCTGCAGAGCCAGATAGGCCAGCACGGCGACAAAGAGCGGGGCCGTCTTGGAGAGGGCGGTGACGACACCGGCGGCAGAGTAAGTGAGCGCCCAGGTGAAAAGTAAGGCAGCCACGCCAGAGCCGAGCACACCTACCAAGACCAAAGCGATCCAGTCCCCCCGACGCGGCCGGGCCAGGCTCGCGGGGCGACGGTCTACAGCCACGACGGGCAGGAACAGCACCAATGCCAGCAAGTAGCGCGAGGCGACAATAGTGGCCTGGGGCAGGTGTTGCAGGAGCAGCAGTTTGGTGAAGACCGGCGACAGGCCCTGCAGGAGGATGCCGGCCAGGAGGAAAAGATAGGCAGCCGAGGGCCTAGCCACACTGCGCACGCTGGATTCATTCCCTGTCCCTTGTTCCTTGTCCTGCTTGTGGCCGGCCCGGGCAAACAGTTACCGCGTGGGGAACCACGTAGCCTCAAGGGGGGTCTAAGAGACGAAACGCACTCGCCACCGGGGAGGAATCACCATGCGCATGCTCGCGGAGGTCGTCACTCGCGGTCAGGCCCTTAAGTTCGCCATCGCAGTGCTGGCGTTGGCCTCCTTGATCGTCGCTTGGGGGTTTCTCAGCCCGGTCATCGGCCAGGAAGCACCGCTCAGTCCTCTGGGTATCACCCTCGTGGGCCCACGTCAGTTCCTCAGCGACAGCCCGGCGGCGCTCCGGGTCATCGTCTTCAACCACGCCGAGGGGCGGCCAGCCGGGGAGGCGACTGTCTCCCTGCGCCTGGCGCGGGTGGGCCAACTAGCAACCACCCGCCTCTTCATCGGTCGCACCAATGCCCAGGGCACCCTGGACGCATCCTTCCGCATCCCGGCGCTAGAGCCAGGCGATTACAACCTGGTCATCGCCGCCACCAGCGGCCCGCATCGGGAGCAGATTGAGCAGCGCATTCAGATCGTCCGCGCCTACCGCGTGCTGCTCACTACTGACAAGCCCATCTACCAGCCCAATCAGGTAATGCACCTGCGGGCGCTGGTGCTGCGGGTCCCCGACCTGCGGGCGGTGGGCGATATGCCGCTCACCCTGGAGGTCGCCGACGGCAAGGGAAACAAAGTCTTCAAGTACGTGGGTAAGACCAACGCCTACGGCATCGCCTTCGCCGACTTCCAGTTGGCCGATGAGGTCAACATGGGTCGGTACAAGATTCGCGCGATTGTGGAGGAGCAGACGACCGAGAAGACGGTCACGGTCGAGCGCTATGTTCTCCCCAAGTTCAAAGTCAGCCTCCAGACGAACCGCAACTTCTACCTGCCGGGCAATCAGGTCGAGGGCACCTTGCAGGCGGACTACTTCTTCGGCAAGCCAGTAGCGGGCGCGCAGGTGACTATCGTCGCCAAGACCTTCGATGTCGCCTACCAGGAAATCCAGCGCATCGAAGGCAAGACCGACGAGGAGGGCGCTTTCCGCTTCGACCTGGAGGTGCCCTTGCACCTGGTGGGGCAGCCGCTGGAGCAGGGGCAGGCCTTCATCCAGTTTGATGTGGAGGTCACGGACACCGCCGAGCATACGGAGAGCATCGTGAAGACGGTAGCAGTCGCCGGGGCGCCGGTGATGATCAACGCAGTGCCCGAGGCCGGAGACCTGATTCCGGGGCAAGAGAACGTAGTCTACCTGCTGGTCAGCACCCCCGACGGCAAGCCGGCGCAAGCGACGGTGACAGTGGTGTCCGCCGAAGTTGAGGGTGAGCAGAAGGTCGAGATTGTCGAGGCCAGGGCGCGCACCGACGCTGTAGGCTGCGCCTCGGTGCGCTTGAGAGTTCCGAAACTGGAGGCCGGCAGCCTGCCTCGCCGAGGCTTCATGTGGCGCGGCAGCGACTATGCTCCACCGCTGCGGCTAAGGGTACAAGCGGCGACTCCCAACGGCGAGAAGGTGGAGCGCGAGATCGCGCTGGACGCTCGGCCGCAATCGGGCGGCAGTCTGCTCCTGCGCACTGACCGGGCTCTCTACAACGTCGGCGGCGAGGTCCAGGCGGTAGCCTTCACCTCGCCGGCGGAGCGCGGCACGGTCTACTTTGATGTCATCAAGGATAAGCAGACCATGCTTACCCGCGCGGCGGACGTAGTCAACGGACAAGCGCGCTTGACCTTTTCCCTCTCCCCCGACCTATCTGGGTCGGTTTTCTTGAGCGCCTATCGCATCATGCCGGACAACAACATCGTTCGCGACACGCGCCCCCTGTACATCGAGCCGGCCAAGGACCTGAACATCAAGGTTGCCCCGGACCAGGACACTTACCAGCCTGGCGGCGAGGCCAAAATCGGGTTTACGGTCACCGACAGCGGCGGGGCACCGGTGGCGGCGGCGCTGGGCGTAAATATCGTGGACGAAAGCGTCTTCGCGCTCCAGGAACTCCAGCCGGGGATGGAAAAGGTCTACTTCTACCTGGAGCAGGAGCTCATGAAGCCGCGCTACGAGATTCATGGGCTGGAGTTGCCGGGAATCGTCACCGAGGCGGTGAAGCCAGGGCCAGTAGTCCCGCTGCTCGAGGACGCCTCGCGGCAGCAAGCGGCGCGGCTGCTCTTCGCGACGGCCACCGTGCCGGACCTGCCCACCGTCTTCGTGGATTCCTACAGTGATCGCCTGGCCCGGGCGCGCGAAAAGTGGACGGAGATGATGCGTCCGCTGGTCGAGCACATCCAGAAGGCGATCGAGGCCTATCGCAACGCCCATGACGGTGAGCCGCCCTCTGCAGAGGAGGGGGTGACCGCGCTGATTCGGGGCGGGTATCTGAAACAGAAAGACCTGCTCGACCCCTGGGGCAACCGCATGACGGTCGGCCCCGCCGACGAGGATCGGTTCTATTACGCTATGGTCTTCTCCCCCGGGCCGGACGGGAAGCCGAACACCGAGGATGACCTGTACCTCTACAGTTTCGACCCCGGCTTTGCCTTCGCGACCGCCGAGCAGGCGCGCGAAGGCCGCTGGGGCGGGATGAAGATGCGGGACGGCGTGGTTTTCGCCATGCCCCTAGCCGAGGCAGGTGCAGCCGGACCCGCGGGACCGCCAGATGCGCTGCCAACCCCGCCGCCCATGCCTCCCGGCGAAGCGCCTGTGCCTACGACGGCGCCCGGCCTGCCGGAGAAGGAGAGCGTGCGGGTGCGGCAGTTCTTCCCGGAGACGATGTTCGTGGAGCCGGCGCTGATTACTGGGCCTGACGGGAAGGCCACGCTCAGCGTACCGATGGCCGATTCGATCACTACTTGGCGGCTGACCGCGCTGGCCAACTCGGCGCAGGGACTGCTCGGGTCCACTACCTCGGGCCTGCGTTGCTTTCAGGACTTCTTCATTGACATTGACCTGCCCGTGGCCCTGACTCAGGGCGACCAGGTCTCCATTCCGGTCGCGATATACAACTATCTGCCGGACAAGCAGACGGTCCGCCTGGAGATCACGAAAGAGGACTGGTTCGACCTGAAGTCGGAGCCCGCCGTGGAGATGGAGATTCTGGCCAATAACGTCAACGTGCGCTACTTCACCATCGTCGCCCAGCGGCTCGGCGATCACAAACTGACCGTGCACGGCCTGGGGACCAAGATGAGCGACGCGATTACCCGCTCGATTCGTATTGAGCCGGACGGCAAGCGCACCGAGGCCTCGATCAGCGACCGGCTGGAGCGCACGGTCACGCAGGCCGTCACCATCCCTGCTGAGGCCATTCCCGAAGCGAGCAACCTGTTCGTGAAGATCTTCCCCGGCATCTTCAGCACCATCGTGGAGGGCATGGACGCCATCTTCCAGATGCCCTTCGGGTGTTTTGAGCAGACCTCCTCGGCCACCTACCCCAACATCCTGGCCCTGGACTACATGAAGACGGTCGGCCAGATCACGCCGGAGATCCAGATGAAGGCGCAGGGGTTCATCAATACCGGCTACCAGCGCCTGGTCTCCTATGAGGTGCCAGGCGGCGGCTTCTCCTGGTTCGGAGACGCTCCGGCCAACCAGATCCTCACCGCTTATGGGCTGATGGAGTTCGCCGACATGGCCAAGGTGCACCCGGTGGACGAGAGCATCATCGGCCGCACTCAGCAGTGGTTGCTCAAGCAGCAGCAGCCCAGCGGGGCCTGGAAGCCGGACAAGGAATACTTGCACCAGGAGTCCTGGGGGCGGATTCAGAACCAGGAACTCCCCCCCACCTCATACATCACCTGGGCGCTCGCCTGGTCCGGCTACAAGGGGGCGGAACTGGACAGCGCCGTCGGCTTCCTGCTGGAGAACCGCCAGCAGGCGAAAGACCCCTATGTGCTCGCCATGCTGGCCAACGCCCTGGTTACCGTGGACAATGCCCGCCGGCAAGGAAAACTCAGTCCGACTACGGTAGAGGTGCTCGATTCGCTCTTGGCCCAGGCCAAGCGCAAGGACGGGAAGACCTGGTGGGAGACGGAGATGACCGGCTTCACCCACAGCAGTGGGAAACAAGCGGACCTGGAGACGACGGGCATGGCGGCGATCGCGTACATCACCGCTGGGCAGTACCCCGACGTTGCGAGCGAGATTCTCAACTACCTGGTGGCGAACAAGGACCCGCGGGGGACCTGGGGCTCGACGCAAGCAACGGTACTGGCTCTGCGTGCACTAGTGCTCAGCACCGGCTCCCGCACAACCAAAGTGAGCGGGAACGTCGAGGTGTTGGTCAACGGAGAGCCGGCGGGCACGCATAAACTTACCCCGGAGAACGCCGATGTAGTCTGGCAGGTGGACTGCAAGCCGCATGTGAAGCCGGGCGCAAATCAAGTGGAAATTCGCTTCGCGGGCGAGGGAACGACGCTGTACCAGATCGTGTCCCGCTACTACCTGCCCTGGGAGCGGGTGCCCAAGCCAGCAACGGAACTGCTCAGCATCAAAGTGGACTATGACCGCACCCGCCTAGCAACCAACGACGAGGTCACGGCCAGGGTAACGGTGACCAACAACACGTCCGCCACCACCAGCATGATCATTGTGGACTTGGGCATCCCGCCAGGCTTCACGGTCAACTACGAGGACTTCGAGGCGCTGGTCAAGGAGGGCACCATCAATAAGTACAATCCGACCAGCCGGCAGGTGATTGTGTACCTAGAGAAACTAGAGCCGAAGCAGAAGGTGCAGTTCGACTACCGGTTGAAGGCGCGCTTCCCGATCCGGGCGCAGTCGCCGGTGACAACGGTGTACGAGTATTACAACCCGGAGAACCGTGCCGAGGCTGTGCCTCGGAGTCTAGTGGTGGAGGGCTAAGGCTCCGGCGGGACAGCCTTCTGAGCCTGTGCCTCTGCGTCTGCAGGCGCAGGCTGGAAAACTGCGCTACGCGCGAGGGTTGCACAGGCAGCAGCGGGCAAGCGCAAACCGTCAGTAAGCCCCGCGTCCGGTGAGCACCGCGGGAATGGTCTGCAAGAGTATCTTGAGGTCGAGCCAAAGGCTGCGGTGACGGACGTAATCAATATCCATCTGCACCCAGCGCTCGAAGGGGATGTCGGATCTGCCGCTCACCTGCCAGGTGCAGGTTAGCCCCGGCTTCACCGCCAAACGTTCCCGCTGCCACGGTTCGTACCGGGCCACCTCCTCGGGAATGGGCGGCCGCGGCCCTACCAGGCTCATATCCCCCATCAGGACGTGCCATAGTTGCGGCAGTTCGTCAATACTGGCCTTCCGGATGAACTTGCCGACGCGCGTAATGCGGGGGTCGGAACGGATCTTGAATACGGGCCCAATCGCTTCATTCACTTGCGCCAGCGCCGCCTGCAGCTGCGTGGCGTCCTGGGTCATGGAGCGGACCTTCAGCATAATGAAGGGACGACCGTCTTTGCCGAGGCGCGGCTGCCGGTAAAAGACTGGACCCGGGCTGTCCAGCTTGACGGCGATGGCGGTGAGGAGAAGGATGGGGGTGGCCAGAATCAGGCCACAAACAGCAACGACAACGTCAATAACCCGCTTAATAGCCTCATAGGCGCTCATGCGACACCCGGCCTTGCTCCCCCCGGGATAATCGCGTGCTAATATTATAGACAAAATCGCGGACAGTTCAAGCCCCTAGCGTCCCCGGAAAGCATAGGCCTTGCCCGGCCCGGTGACCACGAAGACCTGGCCGAGGGAGATGGCGGGAGAACAGCGGACCTCTTCGCCGATCTCGTATTCCCACAAGCAGAGGCCGCTGGCGATCTCCACAGCCCGCAGGTACCCGTCGTGACTGCCACAGTAGACGAAGTTCTCGCTAATCGCAGGGGCACTGTCCACCCAGTCGCTGGTGCGGTACTCCCAGCGCAGGCTGCCGGTGCGCAGTTCCACGCAGTAAAGTGAGCCGTCCCGCGAGCCGAACACGGCGGCCTCGCCCACCGTGGCCGGCGTGCTGTGCACCTCGCCCTGGGTCTCGAACTCCCACAGCAAGCGCCCGGTGCTCTGCAGCAAACAGTAGACGCGATGGTCGGCGCAGCCAAACAATACCAGGTTGCTGTGCAGGCAAGGTCCGGAGGTCACCTCGCCGCCCGCTACGTACTCCCACTGCGTGATGCCGTCCACTGCGCTCAGGCAGAGCAGGCGGTTGCTCACTGTGCCGACGTAGAGGCGGTTGTTCCACAGAGCGGGAGAGGTGTAGACGCCTCCTTCTGCGGCCGCTGTCCATTGTAGGGAACCGCCCGAGGTGTCCAGGGCGTAGATTTGGCCCGTCTCGTCACCGAAGAAGACGGTGCGACCCCAGACCAGGGGGCTACTGGTGATGCGAGCGGGCGTTGGGTAGGTCCAACGGGCAGCCCCAGTGACGGCGTCTAGGCAGACCAGCTCCCGATCCACCGGCAGCAGCAGGGTTTCTCCAGCCACTATGGCGGGGGCCACCGCCAGTTCGCGGGTAAAGCGCTGCTGCCAGCGAGGCTGGCCGCGCAGCGCGTCCAGGGCCATCAGGTGGCCCCGCTCTCCTCCTCGCGGAGTTCCTGCCACTACATACACGACGCCATTGGCCACCACCGGGGGGGCGATGGACCACTCGGCTACCCCTCGCGTCCAGCGCAAGGTCAAGGGCGGGGCCACTGATTCGGGCGAAAACCCGTTGCGGGTGGCGTTGCCCCCAGGCATCGGCCAGTTGTAGGTCTTGGGCCTCTCCTGCGAACGCCGCGCCCGATAGGCAGCCGCTATGCGATCCAGCTCAGCGAGTATTTGGGGGTCATCGCGCTGGAGAGCCGCGGCGCGCCGCAGACTGTTGAGCGCCTGTTCCAGCCGACCCGCCTTCTCATCCTGCCGGGCCTGCTGGAGCAGTTGCGCAGCAATGTGGCTGGCCTGAGCGGGGACCGCCGCTGGGCCCAGCGGTCGCGGCGTCGCTGGAGCCTCCTCCCCCGGTCGCCGCACCGCCAGAACGGAGGCACAGATGGGACAGGCGGGGTAGCGGAAAAGAGTCTGGTAGCCGCACCCTGTGCAGACGTGGCGAGGAGCCTGGCCGTAGGGACCGCTCTCTACCTCCTCGCGTACCCGGCGCAAGGCCTCGGCCGCCTCTGAAAAGGACGCGTACCTCTCCGGACGCTGGCGACTCAGACACTTGAGGATGACGGCTTCCAGGGATGCAGGCAAATCGCGCCGCACGGTGCGAGGAGGCGCGGGGGGCCGGTTGAGGATGTTGTGCACCAGTTCCGCCACCGTCTTGCCGCTCACCGGACCTTGGCCGGTGGAGGCGAAGTAGAGGAACACCCCGAAGGAGTACAGGTCAGAGCGCTCATCGGCTGAGGCGGCATCAAGCAACTGCTCCGGAGCCATGTAGAAATACGTCCCCAGGCCCATCCCGGTCTGAGCCGCCTCGCTACGCGCCCCGTAGACTTTGGCAAGCCCGAAGTCGGTGATCTTCAGTTGGCACTGCCGGGTGAGCATCATGTTCCCCGGCTTGAGGTCGCGGTGAATCACCCCGCGCTGCGCCGGGGAGATCTCGGCGGTGTGCACGTACTGCATTCCGGAGCACACCTGCAGGGCAAAGTCCAGCAGTTGCGGTAGGAAAAGAACCCGCTCGCGGTTGAGCAGGTCCTGCACGTTGCCGCCATCCACATATTCCAGGAAGAGGAAGGGCTGGCCCTCGATCTCGCGGTAGATGATGGCCTCGACGATGTGCGGATGTCGCCCCAG
>CALFVE010000178.1 GCA_937928475.1 uncultured bacterium
CCCAGCCGGGTGTCCTGCGCGCCGGCGTGCAGGTCATAGTGAAGCCCAAAGTAACAGCGCTTACCGTGCCACTTGCCGGGATAGGCCATGAGGGTAGCTCCTTTCTGGAAGGTCAAGTGCAAGTATCTGATCAGCCGCCCCCACTCGCCACTCCCGACTCGCGACTCCTCCTACCCGAACCACAGCGGGCGGATGACCCGCTGTGTCTCCAGGGCGCCGCCGGTCTCCTGCGCGGCGGCCAGAGCGGCTTCGTCAATGCAATCCAGCCGCGCCCACAACTCGCGCAGGTTGTCAATTGCCATCTGCGCCGCTGCCCCACCGTCCTCCCGGTAAGGGAACATATCCAGCCCGTACCAGCCCTCATAGCCGGTCTTGCGACACCAGTACAGGAACTCCAGGGTCAGGTTGGGATTGACGCTCCCCACCACCATGTCGTCATCCCAGTAGCCCCAGGCATCGTTGAAGTGCACGTTGAAGAGTTTCCCCTGGCGCTGGAGCAAACAGACCGACATCGCCGGGTTCTCCTGGGCCATCAGGGCGTGCCCGAAGTCCACGGTGCCGCCGACGTTGTCCATGCCCACCGCGTTGATGAGGGCCAGGCAGGTGCCCGCGTTGGCGATAGTCATGTGCGTGCGGGGTTCCTTCAGTTTGTACTCGATGCCCACCTTCAGATCGGGGGCGGCCTCCTCCGCGACCTCGCGGATGCCCGCAATCAGCAGGTCGAGGTGCCGAGGGTAGTCGGTCTGCCAGGGGTAGTCGAAGCCGTCGGCGCCGAGCCAGAGCGCCACGCTGGGACAACCGATGGCGCGGGCAATCTCGCAGGAACGCTTGCCCTCGTCAATGGCCTGCCGTCGGATCTGGGGGTCGCCGTGGGTAAAGGCGCCCAGGGCATACTTGGGGTAACCCCAGACATTAGTATTGACGTTGGAGGTGACCAGGCCCTGCTCGGCGACCAGATCCGCGTAACGCTGGAGGTCGAAGTCGTCAAAGTCCGAGCCGTGGCATTCGACCCCCTCAACGCCGTCCAGGCGGCCAGCGATGCGGATTTGCTCCTCAAGCGGCACCTTCGGGCCATATCCGGAGAGGCAGAAACGGTCTCCGCATTGACCCAATACCCACAGTCCTACCGAGAAGCGAGGTGAAACAGACACGGGCATCACTCCTTGACAAGAGGCTCACGGTCGCAGTCGAAGCAGGAAAGAGCTGAGCAGCACCCAGGCGCACACGTGCAGGACCCAGGTCAAGGCGGCTTTGCCCCAGGTGGTGCCGTAGGCTGCGCGGATGATAACCAGCCCCAGGGCGACGGCAGCCAGCAGCGCCGCCAGGCCGAGCCAGGAACCCGGAGCGGCCAGAACGATCTTCAGCGCCGCCGACAGGGGCAGCCCAAAGCCGCAAGCTGCCAGTAGACTGGCCCGCAGGGTCACGCTTTCCACGCCGGCCAGGCGCGCACAGATCCACATGAGCAGCGTAGCCAAGGCCAGGCCAAGAATCGCGACCCCGATCAGCGAAAGCGCGCCCGACAGCATAGGGTCGAGCAGAATTCGACAGGTGCGAGGAGACCTCCTTCCGCGATTCTTGGGAGAGGAGAGCCTGGCGCCACTGACCTCACCCCCGGCCCCTCTCCCGCGTGCGCAGACGCGCACTGGGGCGAGGGGAGCGCAGCACCGCCAACCCGCCGCGGGATGCAACCCGCTTCTTACAGAGGGCCGTCGGGTCGTGCCGCGCCGGCAAAAACAAACGGTTGCCTTTCCCGGCGCGAAGTGATATCATGGGCGCAAATCGAGCGTGAAAGGCTGAGACGGGGAAGAGTAGCCGACGAAAGCGCCGACAGCGAGCCGGGGACGGTGCGAGCCCGGCGGCAAGCGCGTCGGTGAAAATCACCCCTGAGCCACCGCCCCAAAGCCGGGGTCGAGACGCCGGTGAGTAGACGCGGTCGGGCACCCCTCCGTTACCAGGGGAAGACATCGGTCGCTGGCGACCCGTGTCCGGCAGAGCGGGCAGGGATTTCCCTGCCAATCAGAGTGGTACCGCGGACCTAACTAGGCCCGTCTCTGAGCACAGAGACGGGCTTTTGCGTTCTGGGGCTTCCACCCCTCGCCGGACGCGGTCGGCGCGGCCGGTGTCGGGAGGCAAAAGGCTGATGAAAGACATACAGGTGTATGACACCACTCTGCGGGATGGCTGTCAGGCCGAGCACATCAACTTCAGCGTGCCGGACAAACTGGCGGTAGCCCACGCGCTGGACGCGATCGGCGTGGACTTCATCGAGGGAGGCTGGCCCAACGAGACCAACCCGCGCGACCGCGAGTTCTTCGAGCAGGCCCGCGACCAGGAGTGGACCCACGCCAAACTAGCCGCCTTCGGGAGCACCCGACGGGCCAGGACAAGTGTCGAGGACGACGTGCAGTTGCAGCAACTGATCGCCTCGGGGGCGCCAGTGGTGACCATCTTCGGCAAGTCCTGGGACCTGCACGTGCGCGAGATCCTCCGGGTGTCGCTGGACGACAACCTGGCGATGATCGAAGAGTCGCTAGCCTTCCTGAAAGCCCAGGGGCGAACCGTTTTCTTCGACGCCGAGCATTTCTTTGACGGATACAAGGCCGATGCCGCCTATGCGATCGAGACCTTGCGAGCGGCCGAGCGAGGCGGCGCGGAGTGCCTGGTACTGTGCGACACCAACGGCGGCAGCCTGCCCTTAGAGGTCAGAGAGATCACCGAGCGGGTGGCGGCCGAGTTCTCGCTGCCGCTGGGGATCCACAGTCACAATGACGCGGGGATGGCCGACGCCAACGCGCTGATGGCGGTGGAATCGGGAGCGGTGCACGTGCAGGGCACCGTCAACGGCTACGGGGAGCGCTCGGGCAATGCGAACCTGTGCACCGTGCTCCCCAACCTGGAATTGAAGATGGGCAAGCGCTGCCTGCCGCCGGGGAAGTTGGCCGACCTCACCTACCTGTCTCTGTTTGTCACCGAACTGGCCAACCTGCCCCCCAACGGCCGGCTCCCCTATGTGGGCCGATCCGCTTTCGCGCATAAGGGCGGCATGCACGTGAACGCGGTGATGAAGTTCCCGGCCTCCTTCGAGCACGTACCCCCGGAGACGGTGGGCAACGAGCGCCGGATTCTCGTCTCCGACCAGGCGGGCCGCAGCACCATCGTGCACAAACTCCAGACGCTCTATCCCGACCTGGACCGCGACGACCCCTTGGTGAGGCGAGTGCTGGAGGTGGTCAAGGAGCGGGAGAAGCGAGGCTATGAGTATGAGGCGGCGGAGGCCTCGCTGGCCCTGCTGGTGCGCCGCATGCAAGGGGAACTCCCCGAACTGTTCCGACTGCACGGCTTTCGGGTGATGGTGGAGAAGCACCACGAGGAGGACGTGCCCTATTCCGAGGCGACCATCAAGATTCGCGTGAACGGGGACGAGTTCCACATGGCCGCCGAAGGCAACGGGCCGGTCAACGCCCTGGACAAGGCGCTGCGCAAGGCGCTGCTGCCTAAGTACCCGGAACTGGAGCGTCTGCAACTGGTGGACTACAAGGTGCGGGTGCTGGAGGCGACCGGAGGCACCGCCACCTCGGTGCGGGTGCTCATCCAGACTAGCGATGGGGAGGAAACCTGGGGCACCTGCGGAGTGGACGAGAACATCATCCAGGCCTCCTGGGAGGCGCTGGTGGACTCGGTCATCTACGGCCTGCAGAAGCACGCAGCCAGCCGTCCCGCCGACGGCTGACCCACCCCGCACGGTGACTGAGCCCACTCGCGGCAGGAGGAGCGACACGAGCGGCGAAGGAGTGTTGCGGAGGAAGAGCAGGCGAGTCATCCCGAGAGGCGTCAGGCCTCGCGCGTCCTCGGGTGTTCCCGGTGAGCGACCATGAGCGGAAGCCGTGCCCCCAGTGTGAGGCCCTCTTGCACCAGGACGCCTCCCCGCCGGCGCGAATAGAACAGCGGCGCACCCTCGGCGTCAATCATCATGTCCAGGCTGATCGTCACCACCTCGCGCGAGCCCTCCGAGGAACGCCTGGCCCAGGCTGCCATCTGGGCCGAGCGGCTGCGTGCTCCCCTGATCCCGCGCGAGGGCCGCTCCCTCGCTGACCTGGCTGCGACCCACGGGGTGCCGGGCGTGCTGGTCGTCGGTGGAAACCGGGTCACTTACCACGAGCCGGACCGGGACCTGGTCTACTTCTTCCATCCTGGCATGGCGCGGCGGCGGATCCGCAACTGTGACTCCGGGCGCGGCGACCCGATGGTGACGGCGATGGGCCTGCGCCCTGGAGATAGCGTGCTCGACTGCACTTTGGGCCGGGGGACTGACGCCACGCTAGCGGCGCACGTAGTGGGGCCTGCCGGACGGGTGGTGGGCCTCGAGAAAGTGCCCGTGCTGGCCTGGCTTACCATTGAGGGCCTGCGCACCTACGAGATTGAGGACCCGGCCACCCGCGAGGCGATGCGCCGAGTGGAGGCCCGCTGCGCCGACTACCGCGACTTCCTCCCCGCCCAGCCCGACGGCGCCTTCGACGTGGTCTACTTTGATCCCCTCTTCGACCGGATGGTGGACGGGGCCACCAGCATGATTCCCCTGCGCCAACTGGCCAGCCACGAGCCGGTGACGGCGGAGGCCATTGCTGAGGCCCGGCGGGTGGCGCGGCGCTGCGTGGTGGTAAAGCAACGAGTGGGAAGCGGCCTCTGGGAGGAGTTGCCCTTTGCCTTCCGCCGGGTCTCGGGAGGCCGGAGCAACGTGGAGTACGGCGTCTTGGAGGTTGCCCGAAGGGACTGACAACTCTGTGCCCGGGCAGCAGCGTCTGCCCCCGGCTGCTCACTCCTGCAACTTCGGGGGCACCAGCCAGGCCAGCACGCCGTCGCCAGGAGCCAGGTTGCCGCACCGAACCAGGGCGATCCCGCCCTTCTTCATCTCGACTTGCCCTCGGGTGAGTTCACGGATCAGGTCGCTGAGGTCGGGCTCGTGGCCGACGAGCAGCAGGCTCTCCGCCGTCCCCAGTTCGCGCGCTAGGTCACGCACCGCCTCGGCAGTGAGGCGCAAGCCGGCTAGCCGCGAGTCCTCGATGATCTTCAGCCCCAGCGCCTCGGCCACCGGCTCCGCAGTCTGGCGAGCCCGCACCAGGGGACTGCTGACCAGGGCCTCGGCCTGTACACCTTGCCGCTTCAGCCAGGCGGCTACCCGCTGCGCCTGCTCGCGCCCCTTAGCGGTGAGTTCCCGGTCGGCGTCGGCCATACCCGGCTTGCGCTCTTCCGCGTCGGCGTGACGTAGTAGATACAGGTTCATACTTTCTCCTTCCCCGACCGGCTGTGGTGTCCACACCGGCCGCTGTCTGTGTGACAGGCAACCCTGCAAACGCGGAGCGCAGGCGTTGCGCCTGCCCTGCCTCACCCCCGGCCGCTCTCCTCGAGGCGAAAGGGAACCCGCGCCCTACAGGGCATACCTCAAGGCCTCGTCCTGCATCGCCAAGTAGTTGCCCAGCGGCACATAACTGGGGACCGAATTGCCTGAGCCGAAAGCATAGCGCCCCCGAGCGCAAACGTCCAGAATCCGCCGCACGTAGGCGCGGACCCGCTCTTCCGAGCCCCGCGCCAGCACGTCAACGTCCACCCCGCCCAGGATCGCGATCCGGCCCGAGTAGACCCGAAAGGCCTCCGTTACCGGCACAATCGCGTCCTCAAAGGAGTGCTTGGCGTCGATCCGCACTGTTCCGATGAGGTCTTCCGTGATCGCGCCGAGATTGCCGCAGGAGTGGAGCAAGTAGAGCAGCCCCCTCTCGTGGGCCAGGGCCGCCAGCCGCTGATGCCAGGGAAGTATATACCGACGCAGGTGCGCAGGCGCGATCAGGGTGCCGGTGCGGAAGCCCATGTCATCGCCTTGCAGCACGGCAATCAGGCCGGGCAAGTCGAGCACCTGGGCGTAAAACTCGGCGATCAGGCTCCCCACCCGATCGGCTACCGCTTGCACCAACTCCGGGTCGTCATAGAGCAGGAGGGAGAGTCGCTCATAGGAGAGCAGGGCGCTGGTCCATTCCAGGGGGCCACCGGCATGGTTGATGATGAGGCCCATGCCCGGCGGCAGGTGAGTCGCCACGTACTCGCAGGCCGAGAAGTCAAACCCCGCCACCGAGGGCCAGGGATACTGTTCGAGGTCGTCCCAGCAGGCAATCGGCCCGTGGTGCTCGTCCGTCCAGGCCCGGTCTTTGCTCACCCCGGGCGCGGTGTCGGGTAGGAAAAGCCGCGCTACCGTGAAGGGCAGGGAGACCCGCAACTGCACGAAGGGGTAGCCCATGCGGTACCAGAACTCGATGAAATTGTCCCAGTAGGCCCGATTCTGCGAGGTCCCGGCCCCGGTAGCCCAACCGGAGGTAGCAGCCACCGGCGGCACCCACTCGCGGCCCAGGCCTTCTAGGATCGGCCGCATCAGCGCCTCGTCCACCACATACTCAAAGAGTTGCACCCGTGTGGGCGCGGCTTCCCCGCGGATCACGCGGAGGAACTCGGCAACGTCCGGGTCCGGTTGGGCGAGAGGGACCAGGTAGTCAGACATGCGCCTCCCAAGATCAGCGTCCCTGCCCCGCCGGGCGGGGGGACAATGCCTCGCTACGCTCGGCAAAGTCCACCCCTACAACTACCCCGACCACCGCAAGGCCTCGTCGAGCATGATTAGGTAGTTGTCCAGCGGGATGTAACTGGGAATCGAGTTGCCCGAGCCGAGCGCATACCGCCCGCCCGGCGCGCACTTGTCCAGAATCCGGCGCACGTAGGCGCGCAGCTCCGGCTCCGAGGCCCGAGTGAGCACGTTGACGTCTACTCCTCCCAGGATGCCGATGCGATCGTGGTACTTCTCCCAGGCCTCGGTCACCGGCAGGATCGCGTCCTCGAAGGAGTGCTTGGCGTCTATCCCCACCTGCTCGATGAGGTCGTCCATGACGCTTTCCAAGTTCCCGCAGGCGTGCAAAAAGTACAGCAGCCCCTTCTCGTGTGCCATCGCTGCGAACTTCTGGTGCCAGGGGAAGATATATCGGCGCAGATGATCGGGATGAATCAGCGTGCCGGTGCGGAAGCCCATGTCGTCGCCGGGAAAGATGGCAATCAGGCCGGGTAGGTCGAGCAGGTGCAGATAGAACTCCTCCTGCAGGGAACCGACCTTACTCACCACGGCCTCAACCAGGGCGGGATCGTCGTACAGCAGCAGAGAGAGGCCTTCATAGGACAGGATATGGCTGGTCCACTCCAGCACTCCGCCGGCGTGGTTGGCAATCAGCCCCAGGCCCTCCGGGAGATGCGTGGCCAGGTACTCGTAGGGCCAGAAATCGAAGTCGCGCACTCGGGGCCAGGGGTGGCGCTCGAAGTCGTCCCAATTGCGGATGGCGCCGTGGTGCTGATCCACCCACAGCCGCTCGCGGGAGACGCCGGGGGCGGTGTCGGGGCTGCGCAGGAGTTGCCGAGCGAAGGGCAAGCCGAGTTCAAGACGGACGTAGGGATAGCCCATCCGGTACCAGAACTGGATGAAGTTGTCCCAGAAGGCCGGCTGGCGGGAGGCGGCTGCGTCGGCGGTGCCGGGGGAGCCCTCGGCGGGCGGAGGCACCCACCGGCGGCCCATGCTCTCCAGCAGGGGCTGCATGAGCGCGTTGTCCACAAGGTACTCCACCAGCGGCACGCGCCGAGGGACACTTTCGCCCTTGAGGCTACTCACGAAGGCCTCAACGTCAGGTTCAGGTTTGTCTAACGGGACGAGGTATTTCGGCAAGGTGACACCTCCGGTTCGGCCCCGAAATTTGGCGCACAAACGTCATGCTCGGTCTGCAGAGGCAGGTACAACTAGCGGCCAGCAAGCGCGAGACGCAGCCCCCCCGTGCATGGCATTCCCTTCGCGTGGCGCAGGCTTCCAGCCTGC
>CALFVE010000179.1 GCA_937928475.1 uncultured bacterium
CCTCGCCTTCTTTTTGACTTGCCTCGCGCCGGTAATGACCCTTGCTCCCCCTTCTTGCGCGGAGCCCGACTGGACCGTCGGCACGGCCGAAACGCTGGCCCAAACTGCGACGGCGCCCACCGGCGTCAATGCCTCCGCCGCCGCCGTGCGACTGGCACGCCCTCCAGTCATTGATGGCAATCCGGTGGAATGGGAGGGCACCGTCGCCCACACCAGTTTTCCTCTCGCCGCTCTGCAGGACCGGCGTTCGGCGCGACTGCGCTTCGGCTACGACGAGGCCGCGCTGTATGTGGCCGGGCATGTCGTGGACGACACGCCGCTGGTCAATGCGCACCTGCCGACCGATCCTGACCGGCTGCAGGGCGATGCCGTGCGTTTTGGCGTTCACGCCGGTCGCCCCGTGGTAGTCACGGTGTACTATTGCACCCCGGCGCGGGTGCCTGCTCTGTTGGTGGCTGATCCTCAGGGGGGCTCCTCCCAGGATTTGCTCGCTGCCGGCGGGGCGGCCGCCTTCCTGGCCGACCGCGACGGCGAGGGCTACACCTTTGAGGCTCGCCTGCCCTGGCCCGCTCTGGGCGGTCGCTCGGGAGCCGAGGGTGCGCGCCTGGCCTGGGAGATTCGCTGGGGAGACCGCGGGGGGCGGATCGCGACTCTGCTCTTTCAGGACGGACTGACGCAGCCGGTCTCCGGCGGCCGGGACGCCCTGGCCCAGCCTGCCTTATGGGGGATGCTGCGCTGGCTCACCGCTGCGCAGGCCAAAGCGGAGGGCAAGCCCCCGGCCCTCAGCCTGCCCCAAATCGTCTACACCCTCCCCAGCAACGGCTACGCCACAGTGGTCATCGAGGACTCCCAGGGCCGCCGCGTCCGCAACCTACTCGCCGAGGCGCCACGCCTCAAAGGGGAGCGCCGGGAGGTCTGGGACGGGCGGGACGACGCGGGCAAACTGGTTGCTGCCGGCAACTACCGTTGGCGCGGCCTCTGGCACACCGGCCTTTCGCCGGAATACCTGATTTCCTTCAACAATCCGGGCCAGCCACCGTATGTTACCGACAACGCCAGCAGTTGGGGCGCCGACCACGATGCGCCCGTGATGGTGGCGACCAATGGCGGCCGCATGTACCTGGCCTGGAACAATTGCGAGGCCGGCTCCAGCCTCATCTGCACCGATCTCACCGGCAAGAAGGTCTGGGGCTGGCGCTCTGACCCGGGTCTGCCCTGGGATACCACCGGCCTGGCCGCCGACGACAAGTATGTCTACCTCGCTAAGTCGGGCTGGGCCTGGAACAACCGCCAGGATCACGGCGCGGCGATCGCCCGCTTTGATGCTAACACCGGCGCGCTGGTCAACTGGCCGGCAGAGCACGGCGGGGTGGGCGCGGGTACGCTGCGGGCTCGTCCCTTTGAACCGGAGGTGCCGGGAGCGGGCTACCGCCTGAATGGGCTAAGCCTGAGTCAGGGCGTGCTCTACCTGAGTTTCCTGCGCGAAAACCTGGTGGAGATGCGCGACGCGGAGACCGGCGCCGTACTCGGGTCGGTCCCCGTCCCCAGTCCTGGCGCCAGCGCAGTTGAGGCGGGCGGCAATCTGCTGGTGATGAGTGGCAAGTCGCTGCTTCGGGTGAATCTGCAATCCAAGCAAGCGGCCAAAGTGGCGGAGTTTGGTGATCCCCGCGGCGTCTGCCTCGGCACGCAGGGGGAGATCTACGTCTCCGACTGGGACACCAACCAGGTGATCGTGCTGGACGCCTCCGGGAAGGAACTCCGCCGGGTGGGGCGTCCCGGAGGCCGTCAAACCGTCGGTGCCTGGCAGGCCGACGGGCTGCTCCATCCCCGCGGCCTGGCCGCCGACCCTCAGAATCGTCTTTGGGTCGCCGAGATGGACTGGTGGCCTAAGCGCTTTTCTGTCTGGGACGCCCAAGGCAGGCTGGTGAAGGATTTTATCGGCCCCACTCCTTACGGGGCGGTCACTTCCTATCTCGACAACAGCGACCATACCATCGCGTATTCCAGCGGGACCAAGTTCCGGCTTGACTATCAGAACCGAACCTATCAGCCGCTTGCGGTCTTGGGTCGCAACGACCGCCCCGGAGCCGTCTTCTGGTGGGCCGAGGCCGGGCAGTTTCTCACCTACCAGGGCAAGCGCTACTTTTTCACCGACGGTGGCGCCTTTGTGTTCAAGACCCTTTTTGCTGTGGAACCGGATCGCCTGCGCGCTCTCTCCGCACTGACCACCGCTCAGCAGATGCGCGGGAGTTATCGCGGTCCCGAGATCCCCGCGCTCCAGCAGGCCAAGGATACCGACTGGGTCTCCTGGGCCGACAAGAACGGCGACGCCTTGGTGCAGCCGGACGAGCTGCAGATTGTGCCCTCACCCACCGGGGGCGGCTTTGGGACCTACTGGGGCGGGTTCTGCGCACCCGACCTTACTCAGTACTGGCCTAGCGGCAATGGCCTGTGGGCCTTTCCGGTGGCCGGCTGGACAGAGTGCGGCGCGCCGATCTACGATCTAACCAAGGCGCACAAGTTTGCCGATCTGCTCGGCGAGGTCGGCTTCCTGGGCGTAGACGCCACCGGGCGCGTGCTTATTCGCGGCCAGCCCATCATGGCCTTCAAGCCCGACGGTACCGTGGATTGGACCTATCCCAGCGAATTCGCCATGCACGGCCGCCCCGGACCGCCAGCGCCGGGCCGCATCGTGGAGGTCCACCGCATCACCGGTCTGGCTGATCTGCCCCCCGCCGCCGGCGGTGGGCAGATCTACGCCATGAACGGCAACAACGGGGAGTGGTATTTCCTCACCACCGACGGTCTCTTCGTGCAGCACATCTTCGCCGACATCCGGGTCGGCGGGCATCGAGCGCCGGAATACGTCATCTCTCAAGAAGCCTTCGGCGGCTACTTCTGCCAGGCCGCTGACGACGGCAAGTACTACGTGGTCGCCGGGCACACCGATGCTCGCGTCTTCCGTCTCGACGGCGTGGACAGCATTCGCCGCTTGGCGGGTGCTTCTGTGGACCTCACCGGGCCTGCTTACGTAGCGGCTACGCAGGTGCTAGCTGAAGAAGCCTTGACGCAGAAGGCTGAGAAACTAGCCCGCCTGCCTCGGCTTGCTGAGCCGGCGGACGCGGAGGGCTTCGCTACGATCTGGCCGGACGGGGCGGTTACCGAGTGGCGCGCTCTCAACGGGAGCACCATCAGCGTGCGCAAGGCCTGGGACGAACAGTACCTGTACCTGCGCTACGAGGTGCAGGACGCAAGCCCGCTGCGGAACAACGGCGACGATTGGAAGATGCTGTTCAAGTACGGCGATTCTGTAGACCTGCAAGTCGCTGTCGATCCGACCGCCGATCCCCAGCGGGCTAGCGCAGCCCCCGGCGACAAGCGCCTGCTGCTCACCGAGGCGCGCGAGAAACGCGCTGCGGTGCTTTACGAACCGGTAGTGCCGGGCAGCCCAGGAGAGAAGGTCCCCTTTGCGTCCCCCTGGCGCACTGTGGTTTTCGACCGAGTGCGCCTGGTCACCGACCTGGTCAAACTGCGCGTGGCCCGTCAAGCCAACGCTTACACAGTGGAGGCCGCAATTCCCTGGAGCCTGCTGGGGATAACGCCGCAGCCGGGCCTGCGGCTGCGCGGTGACTTTGGCGTGCTCTTCGGCAACGAGGCCGGAGAGGTCACCCTGCTGCGCTCCTACTGGTCGAATCAGAACACGAGCATCGTCAGCGACGTTCCCAGCGAGGCCAGCCTCGAACCCCGCCAATGGGGTGAGGTGGTCCTGGAGTAACGCCCGCCGCCCTGCTGCCCTTGCCTGTGCCCGGGATCAGGTGGTGAGCACTGGGAGATCTGGGCTGGTTCTCGCGGGCCTGCCCGCGGCGTGCCCAAGAAAAAAGAAACGGGGCCCGAAACAGCGCGCTCTTGGAGGAGGCACTAGATGCGGACAACTTCTCTCGCTTTGACCCTGCTACTGATGGCCTGCCTCGCCGCTTCCGGCGCGGAACTGCGCTGCGTCGGCGTGCTGGGGAACAGCGGCTTTGCCGGTCGGAGTCTGCTGAAAATGCAACCCGGAGGCTATCCCGGCGGGGTGGCAGTGGACGACGAACTCACCCTCTGGCACTCGGCGGCTGCCGACCGCCTGGAACGGCTGTCGCTGGACGGCAGGGTGCTGGCCGCCTTCAAGGTGGAAGGCGGCGCTATGGGCCATCCTCAGCACAACGTTCGGGTGGCGCTGGTGGGCGAATATGTGCTGGAACTGCAAATGGACCAGGGGCGTCTGTTCGCGCTGCGTCGCGATGCCGATCCCGCCCAGGAGACCATGAAGCCGCTGGCGCTGGATCCTCCCCTCACCTTCTGGTACGCCTCCGGCCTGGGCGCGCGAGGCCTTGGAGGCCGAGCCATCGTAGACACCGGCACTGCGATTCACGCCGTTGATCCTGCTACCGGAAAAACTGAAAAACTGTTCGACCTGCCCGCTCGCGTTCAGGAACACGGCCTGGAAGTCGCCCCGGACGGCACGATCTACGTCACCGGTGCCTTCGGGACGCTGGCCTTTGACGCCACCGGGCGGCAACTGCGCTCCGGGCCCGGCTGCTACGGACGTATCAACTGGATACCCGGCGGCCTCGTGGCCCTTACCTGGCGCGGAGTGCAACGCTTGCCCGAGAGTCTGGAGAACGTGCAAGCCCTGTTCTGGAATGCCGGCCAGGAGATCGGGCGCGCCGGTCAGGTTTATCCGGTAGCCGGTGACGTGGTCGCCTTCGCCACCGAGATTGGCCCCGTCTACCTGGCTCACGTCTCCACTGAGCGCCTGGACTTTTTCCGCCGCCTGGGCGCGATTACGCCCCTGGCCCTCGGCCTGTCCAGCGCCGGGGAGGTCATGGTGGGTGCCTACGGAGGCCTGCAAATCTGGCGCTGGACCGACCGCGCGGATGCCTGTGCCTTCGCCAGTTACGATTTCAAAGACTGGCTTGCTTGCCGGCAGATCGTTTCGCGTGGCCAGTACACCTTCGGGGTCAAGCAATCCTACCGCGAGACGGAAGCAATGCAGGTGTGGGCCTGGCCGCCTACCGTCTATGGCCTCTCCTGGTCGAATCTGCAGGGCGAGCGGCCTCCGCGCCCCCTGGGCTTTGCCCTTGCCGAAGACGGCCGGGCCTTTTTCACCTCAGAGAAAGAGCGGGACCTCTACGTAAGCACTCAGAACAATCAGTACCTCGCCGGCAATGTCAAGAAGGCCTCCTGGGTCGGAGAGAATCCCCTCCAGCAGCCTACCGAACTGGCCGGCTGGACCCAGGGACGCGTCGCCGTAGCCGATGGGGGAGAGGCAGTGCTCGTCGAGCCGGCTGGCGAGCAGTATCGCGAGGCCTGGCGGATGGCCTCGTGGGGTGATCAACCCGAGCAGCGCTTCGGCCCCGAACTGCACCTCTCCAGCAGCCGCGACTACCTCTTCGTGAGCGATACGCAGCGGCACCGCCTCCTGGTCTTCGACCTGGCCACTCGCCGCCTGCTCGCTCAGTTGGGAACCACCGATCAGCCCGGCGACGGCCTGGGCCAGTTCACAGAGCCGGCCCAGATCGCCGCCAACGGCCTGCGAGCGGTCGTCTTTGACCGCGGCAACCAACGCCTGGTGCAGTGCGAACTTCGGCCGTGAAACCCTCGCCGTAGCCGCGTCGAATTTCCTCCGGCGGCGGTGAACTGAGGGGCTTCCTCTCCCTAGAGCACCCGCCAATCCCGCCGAGGTATGGATCCGAAGGGTGAGGACAGCAAGCATGGATCGTCCTCCATCTCGAGTTGCGCTGCGAGCAAGTCCCGCCTCGCGAGAGGCCGTCGGCTGGCGCCTCATATGCCTCTTGCTCGCCCTATCTCTACTCCCCTTGCTTCCTGCGCCGGTCTCTGCCGCCGAGACTGCCGATCCCCGCACTGATCTTTACTTCGCGCACGAGGGTCTCCGCCGACTGCTGGAATGGGCCACCTTCAAACTCAGTTTCGACGGGGGCAGCATGATCCCGGACCTGGCGGCGGGAGACTGGCAGCCTCGCCTACTAGGCGAGCCCAAGTTCCTGCCCGGCTTGCGTGGGCTAGCCTTGCTGGCCGGCGGCGAAAGCGGCAGCGCCATTTACCCTCGCGACCGCAACGCCACCCTCGATACCCAGGGCGCCCTGGCCCTCTGGCTCTGCCCCCTGGAGTGGACGCACTACCAAGGCCCCAATACTGAATACGTTATGACCACCAATGCCACCTTCTACCTGGAGCGCCAGGGCCCTATGCACAACGAGGAGGGACAGGTCACGCGCCACGAGGGTTTGCTCGGCCTGGTGCGCGGCGAGCCTACCGCCAACGTGACCCTGGTTCTTGACACCAGCAAGTGGGCGAACGGGGAATGGCGGCTGATCGTGATGAATTGGGCCTGGCCCGGCTTCTCTATATCGCAGAACGGCGGCGAGTTCGCGAGCCTAGCCACCAAAGCCGTGCCTCCCCCCGGCCATTTCGGAGACCTGATCATCGGCTCACGTGGGGGCGAGAAGACGCTGGTGGACGAGGTTCTCTTCTTCCGACGGCCCCTCAGCCGGGAGGAGGGGCGCCTGCTCTATGAGGCTCTGAAACCGCCTCCTACGGAGGTTACGCCATGAAACTCTTACTACTGCTTCCGGTCATGTTCGTGGCCTTCTCGTCGCTGCCGCTCCGCGCAGCGCAGATTCCTCCCCCCGAGGTGTCGCTGCCCCTCACGCACACGCCGCCCACCGTGGACGGCATCATTGAGGAGGCGGAGTGGGCCGGCGCTTCCCGCAGCATCGGCCTGGTCAGCCAATACGACGGTCTCCTGGGCGCTCGCGAGGCCATCATCTGGGTCGGCGCTGACAGAAGCAACCTCTACCTCGCGATGAAGTCAGAACTGCCGCCCTCTGGCGATCTCCTCACCCGGGCCGTGCCCGACGGCAACCGTGATCTCGCCGATGCTCTTCACGACGATACCATCGAACTGGTGCTAGCGCCCCACCTGGGGGCCACCCAAGGCGACCGGCGCTATTTCCACATCATCTTCAACGACCGCCAGGCCATGTACGATCGCAGCCTCGATCCCGCTAGTCCGCAAAACCCGGTTAACATGGCCTGGCGCCTGCCGGAGTGGACCTACCGCAGCAGCCTCCGGGAGGGCTGGTGGCATGTTGAGATCGCTATCCCCTTCACGGCTCTTGGCGCAACCGCCGAAGATCTGGGCCGCCCTTGGGGGATTCGCTTCTGCCGCAACTGGCAGCGGGGCTGGGATCAGAGCCGCTGGGAAAGCGTGCTCACTGCCTACGAGGACCTCCCCACCATCCCGCGCGTCACTTTCGATGAGCGTGCGCCCGTCGTCCAGGTCCTCGGGCTGCGCGGCGAGACAGGCCCCCGCCTGGAACTGTCCATCTCCAACCCGGGCGCCGTGGCCATCCCCGTCAAAGTGTTCGTTTCGGACACCTGGAGCCGCAACCCGCCCCATGAGATCATGCGGGAAATGACCGTCGCGGCGGGCGCCATCGAGCACGTGGTGGTAACTCCGCCTCACGGCGGCCCCGAGGGAGCGCACCACACAATTCTGCGGGTTACCTCCCCCGACGAACAGCGCATCTTCTACCTGCGTGACTTCTCCTGGAAGTTTGAGGTCCCCGCCGAACGCTGGACCATCATCCGCGAAGATAAGCAGGCTGTCCGCTTGCAGTACAAGATTTATCCCTACTATCGGAAACTGAAGGTTAGGGTAAGCCTGGCCGGGCTGGCCACCAAGGACAAGGTCACTGGCGCCGAACTCGCGTTCTCGCGCGAGGGAAACGACCGGACTCTCGCTCGCGCCCCACTTACCTTCCGCCAAGATGTCGCGGAGACCCTGCTTGAGGTTCCCGAACTCACCGCCGGCCGCTATCTAATCAGCGTGCGCTTGCAGGGTGAAGGCGTGCCTACCGATCCAGTGACCCAAGTCTACGAACGCAAGGTTTTCCCCTGGGAGCACAACAACCTGGGCCTTTCCGAGCGGGTGATTCCGCCGTTTACACCTATCCGCGTCGTCGGCAACACGGTGTCTACTGTGCTGCGGGATCACCGCTTGGGCAACGACGGACTGTGGCAACAGGTGACCAGTCTGGGGCGCCCCCTACTGAAGTCCCCCATGCGCTGGGTAGTCTGGGGGAACGGCGAGGTTCTGCCTGTGAAGCCGGGCTCCTTGTCTGTGGACAGTGCCAAGCCGCATGCGGCGGTCACTACGGGAGCCTTCTCAGCCGGTCCGGTGCAGGCCCGCGTGCGCACAGAGTGGGACTACGACGGCATGGCCAAGGTCTTCCTGCGGCTTGCGGCCGCGCCGGGCCAGCAGGTCGAGCGCCTCAGCCTGGAGATTCCCCTCGACGACGCGCAGGTCCCGTACATGCACGCCTGCGGCGACGGCCTGCACTACAACTACGCGGGAAAGACGCCGCCCGGGACCGGGGCTATCTGGGACTCCTCCCAGGCCAACCGAACCAACCTCGTGAACACCTTCTACCCCTACCTCTGGCTGGGAGGCGGCGAGCGGGGGCTGTGCTGGTTCGCCGACACTGACAAGGACTGGAGTCTCGACGACACGACTCCCACTATCGAGCTGGAGCGGCAGGCCGGTGTCCTGCTCCTGCGCGTCAACTTCATCACCCGGCCTACCCTCCTCGACCGCCCCCGCGAGATTGTTTTCGGCTTGCAGGCCACGCCTGCCAAGCCCATGCCGGAGCAGCCGGTCAACTGGCGCCGCTGGTTCACCACGCCCCTGGAGGGCGTCCCCAATCTGCAACTCTTCACCATCGTGGGGGCCAGTTACTACTACGGCTGCCTCAGTTACGACTTCTACCCGATCAATCGCAACTTCGAGATCTACGAGGTCTTCTCGCGGGCCCGCGACACGGGCGAAGTCCCGCCGGATTTCCTCGACCGCTGGATGGAGCAGTACAAGCAGTACGTTTCCCCCGATAGCGACGAGTTTCGCAACTACCGTATTCACGTCCAGTCGGGCCTGGGCAGCGCCACGCGCCTGCGGCGCGCCGAGGGCTGGCTCTGGACTCCCTACACCAACATCCGTGGCATGGGCAACCAGCAGGAAGAGTGGCCCGTCTTTCAGGACGAATGGGTCAATCTCCCCTATCTGGAGCGGGCCACGCGCGGGGACATCGCCTACGATGTCACCGCCGTCCGTTCCTGGCAGGATGCGGCCCTCTGGTACTACCGCGAGATGATGAAATGCTTCGACGGTGTCTACTGGGACAACATCTTCCTGGCCGCCAACTTTGACACGGTAGCCGGCGGGGCCTGGGTGGACGAACAGGGCCGCCTTCATCCCTCCCTGGGTCTGTGGGCGCAGCGCGAAATGGTCAAGCGCACCGCGGTGCTGTTCAACGAAATGGGGCGACCGGTCTTTGCCAATGTCGCCCACATGACCAACACCAACCTGGTGCCGGTGCTCTCCTTTGCTACCGTGAACCTCGACTGGGAATGGCAGTACGGGAAGCGTGACTTTCAAGATCGCTTCAGCCCCGAGCTTACCGTGGCTGAGGCGATCGGCCGCCAGTGCGGCAATATTCCGCTGATCCTGGCGGGAGGCTTCTACGATGCCAAGGATCCCGACTACGCCTGGTGCATGCGCACCCGCACCGGAGTCTGCCTGGTGCATGAGATCCTAGCCTGGGACTGGGGACCGGCGGAGCGCAACGAACTGTACAAGCGGCTGTACCTTTTCGGCTACGGAGAGAAGGACTGCCGGGTTTACAACTACTGGGACGAGGGCTTCCCCCTTCAGATCGAGGGGTGCGAGGCCAAAGGGCTGGTCATGGTCCGCGGCCAACGCGCGGTGATGGCCGTTACCGATTACTCGGGCGGCGGCGAGGTGACTTTGCGTCTCGACCTCAAGACGACCGGCCTTCCCGACATGGTGAAGCCCTCCGACCTGGAGACCGGCGAGGCCCTGGCTTCTCCCGCGCCTGGAGTCGTGACGTTTCCTTTGAAGAAGCACGACTACAAGGTCGTGCTGCTAGAGTAACGCAGCCCCGTTCCGTCCTGCCAGGGCCGCCCCGGGCCGGCCTTTGCGAAGTCGCAGGGGCGAGAGAAGGACTGGGAGGTCAGAACCGTCCTGCGGCGAGGGCTTTCCCCAGGAGGTGGCACATGTCCGCCCCCGAGTATGCCGGCGCCCGCTGGGGCCGCTCCTTCGCTGACGACACCGTCGGCAAGCCCCGTCTGGGCGATCCCTCCCTACAGGAGATGGCAGACCTCTTCGGCCGCTTGCAGGCCGAGCACCCGGACAAACTCGCGGTCGAAGTCATCGGGCACTCCGTGGCCGGCAACCCTCTCCATCTTCTGGAGGTCACCGATCGCGCTACCAATGATGACGACAAGCAGATCGCCTTCTTCTTCGGGAGCGAGCACGGCAACGAGCACTCGGCCTGCGTCGCTCTGCTGCATGTCCTGCGCTGGCTCTTGACCCCCGCCGCCGAAGAGATCCTCCGCCGCCAGAGAGTCTTGCTCCTCCCCTGCGTCAACCCCGACGGTTACGACACTTACCACCAGGAAAACATGAACGGCGTCAACCTCTACGCCGATTACTTCCTGGAAGGCAAGCCGACCCAGCCCGAATCTCATGCCGTCTGGGAAGTCCTGGAGCGCTACGCTCCCGAGGTGGTCGGCTCTTGTCACGGCCATTGGTGCCTGGTCGAGACCGCTGCCTTCGAGAACTGCCAGGGCGCGTACGGCACCAGTCGCTTTGACCGCTGTCACAGCCGCCTCTTTGCCGAGGAGATCAACCGCGCCTGCGAGGCCGCCGGCTATCCTCAGGACCGCATGGAGGAGGACAGCGAGCGCATCCTGCCCCCGCTGCCCGGCTTCCCCAACCAGTCGGCGCGCTCCGGCGAGGGAATAACCCCTTGCGTGTATGCCTACCACCGCTTCCATTCGCTAACCTTCGCCATGGAGATCATGTGCGAGGACAGCGGCCTAGTGAAACTGCGCAAGATCCTGGAACTGGGCAATCAGACCTGGCGCTACGAGCGCCTGCCCGGCTATCCGGTGCGCGTTATCCTGCCCCCTGAAGGACATGCGATCGTGGCCTACGGGACTACGGCCGCCCAGCGCCGGGCCAGTCGCCTGGAACTCTGGCGGCACAACGATGCCCTCACCCGCTTCTGCCTCCCTCACGTCGAAGACACCGGCTTCGTCGGCTTTGGGTTTAGTGTCCGCCCGGAGGACCGCGACCTATCCTGCGAGTTCGTCTCCGGCGTTCTGGACTTCGTGGCTGACGATCCCAATATCGAGGTGGCGCCGCTGCGCGAGGCCTTCGGTTACCGCCTGGAATCGTGGTGGAGTCGCTACCAGGAGCCGCTCCCCGCCCGGCCTACGCGTCTCGACGAAATCCGCCACGGGATCGGCCAGCGCGTCCGCCTGCTCCCTGGCTCGCGGGTCAAGCGCCTGCTCGTCAATGGCCGCGAGGTCGGTCCCTCCGATCGGGAGGGTTACGAGGTTTGGACCCCGCCGGGGGGCCATACCATCGTGCAACTCAACCTGCCCGGCGGCCGCAGCCTCGCCGCGCCCGACGGCCATCTGCGCCGAGTCATCTGTACTCTGGAGTACGAGCCCGGGAGCCTCGGAAAGGTAAGGACCTAGCAGAGGCTGCGAACGGGTGGCAAATCCGGCCTTCCTGGTTTTCGGCATGTGTCGGAAGGCCGCGAGTGCTTATCGCTTCTCCCAGAATTCTTTCAGGAACCTCGCTCCTTTTCCCACCGCCGCCTCCATGATCACTCGCCCGGTCTCCGCCGTCGCCACCGTGGGCATCCCGTAGCATCCCGTCTTGCTGGGCTGGAGGTACCAAGTGGACCAGGTTACCTGCTGCCGCCCCAGGAAGTTGTCCCCCGCCACGAACTCCGAACGGTAGCGCATGAGGTCCTCGTCGGTCGCCCGCGCCATATCCACCACCTCCGGACAGAGGTACAAGAGCAGCGAGGTCTCCCACTCGTCGGCGTGGATCGCCCCGCCGGGCGGCGACTTGCGCACGGCGTTGAACTCGTCTCGGGAGAGCGCGGCCGGGCTGAGAATGGCGATAGCCTTGTCGGTCGCGTCGCACAATTCCCGGGATACCGTGTTCAGCGCCCCGCTGTGATGACCGTGGCAGTCGAGCACCGCCAGTTTGTCAAAGCCCATCTCCAGGACCGACCGGCAGACCTCGAAGACATAGTCCATGAACACCCGGCTGCGGACCACGATCGTCCCCGGCCACTGCTTCATAATCTTCATCGAGTAGCCGTACCGGATGGTGTCCATGAGCAGCAGCGGGATATGCGGCGCGAGCGCCTCCGCCAACCGCAGCCCGTAGGCCTCGGCAATGCGCGCATCGGTATCCACGGGCAGGTGCGGCCCGTGCTCCTCGGTCGTTCCCACCGGCAGAATGAGCAACGAGCCCTTCTCCAGGTGCTCTTGGATCTGGGGCCAGGATTGATCCCGGAACCTCCAAGACATCGCTATCACGCTTCTCCCGGTCTGTGTCCCCTCCCGTTCCGGGAGGGGTGCACGCACCACCGGCGCAGGCAGTGTGAGTCTCCCTACAGTCTCGCCCAACTCCGCGTCCTTGCCGACTGCTCTGCTACCGACAGGATCCGCTGCAACTCCAAGCCTCGCTGTAGGCTCGGCTCGCCCTGCTTGCCCTCGGCTATCGCTTGCAGGAAGGTGTACAGGCAGTGCATGTGACTCCGAATCCACCCGATGCTGAACTTGGGCCCCGGAAACCCCGCGGGCTTCTCGTACCGCTGGACCGTTGCGATCCGCTGCCAGCCTCGGTGGCCGCCCAGGGGCGCCTCCGGCTCGCGCAGGTCATAGGCCTCAAGGTAGTTCGGCTGCATGGAGTTGAACCGTAGCCCGCCCTTATCGCCGTGAATTTCGAAGCGGATCTCGTCCTCCGTGCCGGTGGCAATTTTGGAGGCTTCGATGGTGCCGACCGCCCCGTTGCCCAGCCGCACCAGCATGACCGCCTGGTCATCGGCCTCCACCGGCACCACCGTGCCTTCCTGGTTAGGGCGCTCGGGGTAGAGAATGCGCATTTCACTGAGCACCTCGGCGAAGGGCCCCACCAGATGCTCCATCAGGTCTACGACATGCGTGCCCAGGTCCTGCAAGACCCCACCGCCCTCGGACTTCAGTTGCTTCCAACCCATCGGGCGGGCCGGGTCCACGCTTCCTGAATGCAGGTAGGCTGCCCGAAAGCCGATCACCTCGCCGACAAAGCCCTCTTCCATCAGTTGCTTAGCCCGTAGGGTGGCCGGGAAGAAGCGGCACTGGAGCGTCATCTGGGATATGCCCTGATACTGCGGCAAGGCCGCCGCCACCCGCGCTGCCTCAGCCGAGTCCACGACCAGCGGCTTCTCGCAGTAGATATGCTTGCCCGCGGCCATCGCGGCCAGCACCTGCTCGCCGTGGGCCTTGTTGGGCGAGCAGATATTGATAATCTGGATGTCCTCCCGCGCCATCAACTCTCGCCAGTCCGCCGTCCCGAACTCAAAGCCGCCTTGTTCGGCAGCAATCTGTGCTCTTTCCTGGTGGGCTACCGCGACTCCCACCAGCCGCGTTTTTAGCGGCGGCGGGTCGTAGAAGAGTGGAATACTCCTGTACCCGTACGCATGAACCTTCCCAATGAACCCAAAGCCAATGATTCCGACACCAAGCGTATGCATCACTGTTCCCCTTCGAAAACGCCCTTCCCCTCGCCGCCGCTTTCCACCTTGCACCTTCTGCGTTCCACTCCCCCGCAGTCACCGTTCAGCATTTCCCCGTACAGCCTCTCATACCACTCCCTGTACCTCCCATACACCTCTCGATACACCGGGAACCTCTCCGCTTGGGGGTCAAACCTCCGCTCCGGCCGATACCAGGCTTGGGCTGCCTCTGCTACCGTCGCGAACTGCCTTACTCCGGTGGCCGCCAGCATCGCCGCCCCCAGGTTCGCGGCGTCTGGGCAGGCGGGGCGCTCCACCCGCAGGCCCAGCAGGTCCGCCTTGATCTGGAGCCACAGGTCGTTACGGGCTGCTCCGCCCAGCGAGCGAACACTGGACACCGGCACCCCGCGCTCCTGCAATGGCTCCAGGCACTCCTGCAGCAGACAGGCGCACGCCTCCATCACTGCCCGTGCCAGGTGCGCCCGCGTGTGGCCCAGACCTATCCCCGCAATCGCCCCGCGGGCTTGGGGGTTAAAGGTTGGCGTCGCCGTTCCGCAGAAATGGGGCAGCACAGTCAGCCCTTCGCAGCCCGGTGGAATATCCTCCACCCCTCTCAGGAACTCGGAGTACTCTCCGCCGCTCCCGGAGAGATCCCGCAGCCAGGTCAGCACAATCGCCGAGGTCGGCGCAAAGGGCATGGCGTAGCTCAGCCCCGGCACCGCATGTTTCCCGACGAAGAATCGCCGGTCCTCCAGCAACTCCTCCGTCGTCACCACCACCGCCAGGGCCGTCCCCGTTGTCTCCGTCACCAGCCCTGGCGCAACGTTCCCCGCGCCGATGGCCCCCGCGAGTTGATCGTTGCACCCCACGCATACCGCCGTTCCCGTCCGCAGGCCTAGCCCCTCCGCCACCTCTGCCCGCAGTTCGCCTACTACCGTCCCGGGCGCGTGCACTCGCGGCAGTTGCTCCTCGCCGATCCCCGCCGCCTCCAAGAGGCGCGGCTCCCAGCCCTGCGCCCGCAGGTCATACAGCCCGCTCATCTGTGCGATGTTGTAGTCGGTGGCCGCCTCTCCGGTCAGCCGCCAGATCAGGTAGTCGGGCAGGCACAGGAACTTTGCGGCCCGGTGCGCCTGCGGCTCATGCTCGGCTAGCCAGGCGAGTTTGAAGACAGTCAGCCCTTCGGGGATGAAGGGATACCCGCTGATCCGCCGGTACTCCTCTCGGCTCAGCCACTGTCTTTCCCAGCGCTGGGCGATCTCGAGCGCCCGGTTGTCCACCCACACGATCGCGTCGCGCAGCGGGCGGCCGGAGGCGTCGAGGGCGACGAAGGACTGGCCCTGGGAGGCAAAGCCGATGGCGGCGACTGCCTCAGCCCCTAGCCCCCTCTCCTGGCAGGAGAGGGGGGAGCCAGAGAGCACGGCGCGCGTCCCGGCGACGGCCGCTTCCCAGTACACCTCCGCCGGCATCTCTGCCCAGCCGGGCCGCGGAGTACGGTGCGCGTACTCCTCAGTGTGCACGGCAAGCACCAAGCCCTCGTCAGAGATGAGGGCAGTCTTCAGCGCCGTGGTGCCGATGTCGAAGGTGAGGTAGTTCCCCATCGTGGAATCCGCCGGGGGACGAGGCGCGGTTCCACTCCCCCGGTCGTTCTAGTAACCCATTTCCCTCTCCACCTCGGCAACACTCTCTTCGATGATGTCCATCCCCTTCGCTGCCAACTCCTCGCTCATTACCACCGGCGGGGACATGCGCAGGATGTGCCCCGCCGGGACCCAGGCCAGACCCTTACTGAAGGCCCGCTGGTACACTGCCTTTCCCGCCTCCACAAACGGCTCCTTGGTCGTGCGGTCCTTGACCAACTCGATCCCCAGCAGGCACCCCTTCCCGCGCACGTCGCCAATGATCGGGTGCGCCTGCTTCATTGCCTCCATCCGCTTCAGGAAGTACTGCCCCAGACGCTGCGCGTGCTCGTTGAGGCCCTCCTCCTCAATCACCTCGATACTCGCCAGCGCTGCCGCGCAGGCCATCGGGTTGCCTCCGTAACTGGTGCTCGCCGAGATCTTGTTGATGCTGTCCTTGTACTTTTCCGACACCAGCATCGCGGTGACCGGAAATCCATTGCCGAAGCCTTTGCCCAGGGTGACCACATCCGGCCGGGTGTCCCAGTGCTCCATGCAGAAGTACTTGCCCGTGCGGGCCATGCTGGTGAGCACCTCGTCAGCCATCAGCAAGATGCCGCGGTCGTCGCAAAACCGGCGCAGTTTGGGGAAGAAGTCCTCCGGTGGGAACACCGATCCCGCCCAGCCCTGCACCGGCTCCAGCACGAAGGCGGCCACATTGCCCGTCGTGGCGTTGGCGATGAATTCGTCGTAGAAGTTCAGGTAGGCGTCGGTGTCAATCTCCCCATCCGCCTTGGTGAACATAGGCCGGTACGGATAAGGCCGGGGCACCATGTAAAAGCCCTGCGCCCGTCCCATCCCGTTGGTCGTGTTCATTCTCCCGCAACTGACCGCGTGCCCCGTCTTGCCGTGGAAGTCCATGTAGCAGGAGATGAACTCGTACTTCCCGGTGGCTGCTCGGCAGACGCGCAGGCCGGCCTCCACTGCCGTAGTCCCGCTGTCGTACAGCTGCATCCCGGTTAGGTCCCAGGGCTGGATCTCCGCCAGCTTCTCCAGCAGCGCCACCTTCACCGGCGTGTTGAAATCATGGCAGTTCATCAGCCGCTTGGCCCAGTGCGCGACCGCCTCGCTGACCTTGGGGTGACAGTGCCCCAGCGTGGTCACGTAGATGCCGCTGGAGAAGTCTAGGTACAGGTTTCCGTCCACGTCGGTCAGGGTCACGCCATGACCCTTGTCGAACACCACCGGGCAGAGCGTGACCTGGCTGGAGTAGCCGATCATATGCCTCATGCCGCGCTGGTTGTACTCCTGCGACTTCGGCCCGGGGACCGTCTCCGTGACCACTCGGGGCACGGTCCCGGGGTCCACCCAGGCCCAGTAGTCCTTGCCTATGCTCATCGTTGTACCTCCGATATTGACTCAGCCCCGCTTCGTTCACCCCCGCCCCTGCGAAAACCTCCC
>CALFVE010000180.1 GCA_937928475.1 uncultured bacterium
TCGGTGGCCTGTGCGGCGCGAGGCGGCGTTTTCCTGGATATCTATGCGGGGGAGTGTGCCCTCTCCTTCACCGGCTGGGACCACAGCCTGCAGATCTACCAGGTAGGCAAAAAGAAGCCACGTGCGGTGCCCGGCGATCCGCCCGGTGGCAGGCACATCTTCGCTGTCGAGGACCGGGCCTTCCTCAAGGCGGTACGCACGGGGGACCCCTCCTACATCAAGACCACCTACGCTGACGCCCTGAAGACGCTGGAGCTCACGGTAGCCGCCACCGAGTCGGCCGAGAAGGGCGGAAAGCCGATTGCGCTGAAGTACTGAGGCAGAACAGCGGCAGAACGACAGCAGAACCGCAGCGGAACGGCAGCGGAACGCCGGCGGAACGGCAGCGGGACAGCAGCACAGCCCCCACGTCTTCTCGAGAGGACGGGGGAAAGCGGCGTCCGCGGCGCGACCCGGCCCCTTGCCCTCCTCCTCTTCTGCCAGGAAAGGGAGTGAGAGGGTGAGGACCAGAGGCCGGGTTGGCGCGCCTGCCCGCGATTGCCGCGGCCCTCGCGGCCCTTCCGTTCAGAGAAAGTAGGAGACCACCTCATGGCGGACCTACTTGTGCGACTCTACAATCTGCCTCCCCTGCAGCCAGCCCTGGAGGCTGTCGAGAAGCAGGGACTGCTGGTGCGTCGGGCCGAGCCCTGGGAGCGCCGCCAGGTGCTGGCCTTCGTGGCGGCGCACTTCTCGAAGAACTGGGCCGATGAGGTGCGTACCGCCTACGCGCGACACCCCATACCGGTATTCGTGGCCGACGATGGCGGACGGATCGTGGGCTTCGCGGCATATCACGCGACGCGCCTGAACTTCTTTGGGCCCGAAGGCGTGCTCGAGGACTACCGAGGCCGGGGGCTAGGCCAAGCGCTGCTGCTCTCCTGCTTATGGGCGATGTGGTGGGAGGGATACGGCTATGCCATCATCGGCTGGGCGGGTCCGGTGGAGTTCTACCGCAAGTGCTGCGGCGCAACCGTCATCGAGGACAGCGAGCCCGGGGTATACGCGGCCCTGAAGAGGCGCCGCCCGGCGGCGCAGCAGGTCACCGAGGGCTGAGCGAAGGCAAAGCTAGAGCAAGACGGCGGTCGAAGGGCCACGCGCTGGCGCAGGAGAACGACTTGCTTCTACCCGGGGGCCGTCAACTCTAGGCCCAGGTCGAACTCCAGTTCCACCTCGAACAGCCGGCGCCAGGGCAGGCGCACGCGGGTGTCTTGCAGTTCCGCCAGCGCCAGGCTGCTACGTCGGCCCGGGGGGCCGATGTCCCCGGCGCGCTGCCCCATGAACTGCTCCACCCACAGGTCGGAGGCGGCCTCGGTGAGGAGTTCCCGCACCATCGCCTCCGCCCGAGGGTAGGCCTCGGCCAGGTCGAATCCTGCTGAAGAGACAAGTTCGGCGAGGCGCTCTTTCACAGCCCGCCGCACCCGTGTCTGGTAGAGCCAGTCGTCTACCAGGCGCGTGAAGAGCAGGCTCAGGTGGGCGCGCTCCGACCCCAGCAGGGAGTTGAGCAGTTCAAAGTAGCGCATCGGCGAGATGCTGGTAACCAACTGCGCGAGGTCAAAGGCGGCCTTGTCGCGCAGACCGATCAAGCGAACGCTGCCGTGGGCCAGCGCGGTGCCTAGCGAGTTGCCGGCCGTGTTCCAGGCGGAGAAGGCCAGCAGGCGGGGCCAGGAGAGACCAGCCTCGCAGAGGGCCTGGATCAAGGCCTCGTCGGCACCGTTGGGAAAGGCGGCGTCGCAGATGGCCACACCGCGCTTCTCGCTGAGCGTCACGATCTGCTGGGCAAACTTGGCCAGTCGCCGGCGGCGCTGGGCATACTCCGGACAGCCGGCGAGGCCTTCCCGCGGTCCCGCTACCGGCGGCGAGACCGCCAGCACCAGGTCGGCCTCGGCGGGGTCTGCGACAAGCAGCGTCCCGGCGGCCCGGGCTTGCTGCTGCAGGTTCTCCGCGAAGGGCCGGTCCTCGAAGGGCGCCACCCGCTGGGCCCCCGCCTCCTCCGCGTACAGCACAGCCACCCGGGGCTGGTCCTCCATGTGCTGATGCACGAAGTGAGAGAACAGCGTCGCCCCGGTCTCGTCGGCGCCCGCGCAGATTACCACGCGGTCGCCGACATTGGCCTTGCGAATCTGGCTGCGCAAGGCGCGATGCTCCTCCAGGTGGAACCCGGTGACGTCGGCGTCGTCCTGCGCCAGCAGCAGGAAGTCGAGGTTACCGCTGGCCACGTGCTCGATGGCCGCGCGGTTCATCTCGTGATTGCGCCGGCGCACGAAGTGGTAACGTTCGACCAGACTCTCAGGGAGACTGCGCAGCAGCGCCTGCACCTCTTGCCGGGCGGAACGGTCGGGGGCTAGTCGCGTATACTGGCGGAAGGCATCGCCGAACCGCAGTTGATCGTCCTCATTGAGCACGCCGTCCAGCCGGGTGATGATGCTGCTGGCGTAGATGGCGGCTTGGGGGAACTGCCGGCGCAGCGCGGGCAGGATTTCGAGTCGCTGCCGCGCCACCTCCGGGGGGGTGGTGGCCTGACGGGAAGCGACCAGCCCGCCGTACATGAGCATGTCGAGGCTGAGGATTAGGCAGTCCTGGTGTTCCGCGTGGCCCAAGAGCCATTGGGCGAGCCCCTCCGGGCGGCCCGGGGTCCGGTACGAGCCCAGCAGTTCCCGAGGTGGCACGGCCATCTCATAGTCCACGATCCCGGCCAGCAGCAGCGGCATGGCCAGGTTGACTGGCCGGTCGTCCAGCGGCACGTACAGCACACGGTGGACCCGGTGTCTGAGGGTCATATCAAGCTTCCTTCCTGTCCGGCGGCTGCGCCGCCCTTGCCGTGGTCTTGACGACCGTGGCGAACTCTCGCGTCACCTGCTCAATCCCCTTCGCGGTCTTGCCGGTGACGATGGCTCCGATAAGCAGGCCGCGCATTCCGGTGGCCAGCACCCGGGCGACCTGCTCGGGCCGCAGCGCCCGCTGGGTGGGCACGATCGCCGGCAGCTCACGGTGGCGCTCGCAGATTTTTCGGTAAGCGACCAGATCGCGTTCCGCCAGGGGCTGTCCGTATCCCTCCGGCGACACTACGGACGCCTCCAGCATCTGGCAGCGCCCGGCGAGTCGGCCCAGGTCCCAGCCGCTGGCCTCGTCGCGCCAACTCAGGGCGGCCATCACCCCCATTCCTCCCGCCTGCTCCGGCAGCCAGTCGGGAATATCTTGAAGGTAGGCATCCACAAAGTCAACCCCGGCGGCAGCAATCTCCTGGGCTTCCCCGGGGCTAATGAACTGCTCCTGCGTTCCTGGCACCATCCCGACCGGCGCCCCCAGGGCCAGAATCGCCCGGATTGCTTCGCTCTCTTCCTCCCAGGAGCCGAAGTAGGTACCGGAGGCGTGGTGGACGACGTTCAGGTGCACCTTCAGCCCGTCGGCGCCCCCGGCCAGCGCGGCGTGCGCCAGTTCGGGGTCATTGCGAGGCAGGCTGACCAGCAGCGCAGGCCTCTCCCGCAGGAGGAATTCGGTTCGGGACATGGGGCAGAGTACCTCACTAGCCGCTGTCGCCCTAGCCGCAGGCCTGCCGTCCGCGCTGTGACGTTGGCCGGGCCGGCTCCCACTGTTGTCCAGCCTCCGCTGGGCCACCCTTCACTCGGGCCAGTAGGTCGCCAGCGGCGGGCTGAGGCGAAAGGCGATTACATCCGCTAAGGCGGTTTGGGCGGCCCGGGGCAAGGGCTCATAGGGACTCGCCGGCTCGTGGATGAGCCAGAGCCGATTCCCTGGTGGCCGGGGGGATTCCGGCGGAGCCTCTTTGGAGAAAGCGATCTCCGGCAGCAGTTCCCACTCGCCTTGGGTTGGGTCGGGTCTTGCCGAAGGCATGCCGCTGCGGCTCAGCGGCACGCGCCGGCACAGCACCTGGACCCGCGAAAGCAGCCGCTGCGCCCAGTTGTCGTGGTCGAGATCATCGGCGCGCCAACTGGGGTAAAGGTGGCCCCAGAACAGCGGCGGCTTAGCCTCCCAGGAGCCCTCGCGCATATCCAGCGGCCCTACCACCAGCCATTGCCGGTTGGTGCGCACATAGTACATCTCGGAATCGTTGGCGTGGTCCCAGGGGATGATCTGGAAGCCGCCCACCATCCCGTAGGGGGAGGTGGACACGTCGAGCACCCCGGCGTGGTTCGCGCGCAACCGCCCGGCGTCGGCGTAGCGGGTGCCCTCGAACCGGCCGATGCCGGTCACTGGGGTGAGCACCTGGCCGATGACCGCCTGCGTGCCGTCCTGGTAGGTTGCAGTGATCTTGCCGCCAAAGACGTTCTCGAAGTCCAAGCACCGCAACTGCCGTTCCGGCACCATGCGCAGAATCAGCAGGCGGTCGCCGGACCGAGGCTGGTAGTCAGCAGGGAGAGGAAGCCACTGCTCCTGCTGCCACAAGCAGACCGGCGAGCCCACCGTCGGCCCCAGGCCGCCGAAAATGCCCTCGCCGGGCTTCGTGTCCAGCATGATCGAGGCGCTCGGCTCGGCGTCACCCTCGATCTCGCCTTGCGGTACCAGGCTGAGGGTGATCGCCCGGTCGGTCTGGGCGTCCTGCGCTATCTTGAGGTGCACCGCATTGACTGCCGTTGCTGCCACTGTGCTCGCAGGGACCCAGGAGGCTGCCCGGTAGGCTCTGGGGTTTACCCGGCCGGCGGGGTGTAAAACCCGGCCAATCTCCAGCCAGGTAGCACCGCTGTCTCGGCTCACGCGCACCGTCCCGCCCGCCGCATTTACCACTTCCAGCCGCAGCTGCTCCCGATAGCCGGCCGGCACAGTCTGCGCCGAGGCGGGCATACCAGATGCGCCCCAAAGCAGGAGGGTGGCGACTGCCCCCGCCTGCCACTTGCCGCTTGCCCCTTGCCATGCGTGATGTGGCATCGTGGTAGCGCCTTTGCTAAGCCCCGAACTTGTGGATGGTCCCCGCGTAGTTTCCCAGCAAGTACATCACATCGGCGGCCAGGAAGCGGCCCAGTGCGCCCTGCGAGCAAGGGCGCTCACCGTACTGGGTCACGTAGTCGGGGCGGACGCCGTGCCCGTAGAAGGCTACCGGAACCGCGTCGCCGCTATGGTCGCCGTGAGTGATTGGGGTGCAGTGGTCGCCGCCGATCATGAGCACGTGCTCGTCCCAGTCGAGCGCGTCCAGCAGGTACCCTACGGCGCGGTCCACCTTGGCGATGGCGGCGCACTTGGCCTCGGGTGTGCTGTCGTGCCCGCCCAGGTCGGGGGCCTTCAAGTTGCAGAGCACGAAGTCATGCTCCGCCAACGCGGCCACGGCTGCCTGGGCGAGCACCATCTCGTCAGTGTCGGCGCCGCCGGTGGCGCCCGGCACTTGAACCACGTCCATCCCCAGGTACATCCCCAGCCCGCGCACCAGGTCCACCTCCACGATCATGGCTCCACTGAGACCCCATTGCTCGGAGAAGGGCTGCAGATGCGGCGCCGTGCCCACGCCCCGTGGCAGCAGCACATTGGCCGGCGGCAGCCCTTGGGCGACGCGTTCGACATTGACCGGCGCCCGGCTGAGGATTTCCTGGCTGCGCCTCACGAACTCGTTGACCACGCGCGCGGTTCGCTGGGCTGCCGGATCCTGCTCCGCGCCCGGCGTGGGCTTGCAGTCCCACGGGGGAACGCCCACCTCGTGCGGGTCGGCGTCAGTCACGTGCATGCTGAGGCCCTCGCCGCGCAAGATCATCGCCGCGCGGTGCTCCACCGACTCCTTCACGATCACCTGCACGCCGTCAATCCCGTCGGCAAAGGCCTCGTTGAGCGCTTGGGCCAGCTGGTCGGTACCCGACTTGATGCGCCCGGCGCGCCGATCAGTGATGATGCCGTCAGAGAGGGTAGCGAAGTTGCAGCGGAAGGCGAGGTCGCCCGGCCGCACGTCCAGGCCCACGCCCTTGGCCTCGAAGGGTCCGCGCCCCAGGTAGTATTGATGCGGGTCATAGCCCAGCAGGGCCATGTGGGCGGTGTCGCTGCCGGCGGGCAGACCGGGGCGGATGGGGTACATCAAGCCGCATTCGCCCTCGCGGGCGACCAGGTCCAGCGCCGGAGTCTCCTGGTATTCCAGCGGGGTCTTGCCGCCCAGAGCGGGTACGGGCCGGTCTCCGATCCCGTCTCCAAGGAAGATAATCTGCTTCACTCCGTGAGCCATCTGTGATTCTCCTCTGCATGAGGTAAGCGAGAGGCATTGTAGGGGAAAGGGAGGTGGCGGGCAAGGGGAGAGGTGGAATGTGGAAGGGGGAGAGCGGAAAGCGGATTTCTGCGGAGAGGGGGCTGGATCACTCAAGAGCGGGCCCTGCCGATGCTGTCCCCCACCCCAGCGGCAACCCCATCCGGCGTTTTCCGGGTCTCACCCTCGACGTTCCGCCTTCCACGTTCCATTTCCCACGTCCGTGCGCCTACTCCCAGATCAACAGTCCCTCGCTATCCACGCTCCAGTCGAAGACGGTCCCGCCTAGTTCGCGGAGGCGGCGCTTCACGGCGTAGTCCTTGTCGCGATCGCACCAGAACATCATGGTACCGCCGCCGCCGGCGCCGCAGACTCGTCCGCCGAGCGCACCCGCCTGCCTGGCTACCTCGTAGAATTGCTCCAAGGTTTCGTTGGTCACCTGCGGGTGCAGGCGCTTGTGCGCCGCCCAGACGGCGTTGAGGAAGTCGCCGAAGCCGCTCAAGTCCCCGCGCAGCAGCGCTCCCCGCATCTCCTCGGCCAGCCGGGTCATCTCGCGAAAGGCTTCCCGCACCCGGGCGTCCCCGCTCTGGAAACCCGCCGCCACGGCATCCAGAATATGCTTGGCCGGACGGGACAGCCCGGTGAAGCACACGACCAGGGACTTCTCCAGCGCCGCCAGCGTGCTCGGCGGCAGCGGCAGAAGGTCCACCTCGATGCAACCCTTCGATTCTCCCGGCCAGTACCGCATGTACTTCACCCCACCCCCGGTCACCGGCGAGTACTGGTCCTGCCAGCCGTAGGTGGTTTGCAGGGCGCAGGTCTCGCAATCGCGCGCCATCTCGGCGATCTCATAGTTGGTCAGTCTCCGGCCGGTGAGCGCGTCCAGCAGGGCGATGATACAGGTGGCCAGGGTGGAGGAGGAGCCCAGTCC
>CALFVE010000181.1 GCA_937928475.1 uncultured bacterium
GAGGGTGGCAAGCCAGATACGGGGGCTGCGGCGGCAGGGGTTTGACCTGGGTGTGGCGTTGAGTCACAATAGTTGGGACAGTGTCATTCTCAGGCTAGCCGGCGCGCGGCGCACGGCGGGATTCGTTGAGCCTGGACGCGAGTTCCTGCTGGACCAGGCGGTCATCTGGGACGAGTGGCAGATACGCCCCGGCCAGGAGTACTACGATGACCTGCTGCGGGTGCTTGGCATCGAGCCTCGTTGCCGGCGGTATACCTTTGCTACGGATGCGAGACGCGGGGCGTGGTCGGGGGGACTTAGCGGCGAGGGGCGCCCCTTGTTGGTGGTGGCGCCGGGAGGGGGACGGCACCCGGAGGGGTGCGCTCCCTATCGGCAGTGGCCGGCGGAGCGCTTTGCCCAGGTAATCGAGCATTTCGTGACTGGGCTGGGCTGGCAAGCCTGTCTGATCGGTGACGCCGGGGACAGCGAAGTAGCGGGGCGGGTGCTGGCGGCCTTGCCTGCGAGTACGCGCGGCGAGGTGACTGACCTGACCGCCCGGACCACGCTGGCCGAGTTGGGCGGGCTGCTGGCGCGCGCCGACCTGCTGATTGCCAACGACTCCGCGCCGGTGTGGATAGCGGCGGCGGTGGGTTGCCCAGTAGTAGCCATATTCGGCTGCAACCACCCCGAGAACCACCGCCCGCTGGCCGAGGCATATGCAGCCGTCTGCGCGAACCTGCCCTGTCATCCCTGCTTCAGCGGGGCGCAGGTGCCGAAATGTGGAACGCCACCGCCGTGCCTGCTATCCGTCGGAATCGCCGAGGTGCTCCAGGCCGCTCGGACGGTGGCGGGTGGCCGCGGGCGTAGTTAGGTTCGTCAGACCGGCGGCTGGGCGGGAGTGAGCCGTCTGCGGCGCACGGCACCTATCAGGGGCGCAAAGGCAACACTGCGATGACCAGTCGGGGCAGTCCAGCCCAGATCTTCTTGCTGATCCTGCTCGTGATCATGGCCCTTTTGGCGGGCCGGGCCGCGGGCAAGGGCGACTCGGTGGCGATGCTGGTGCCGGTGGGCACCGCCCTGCTGCTGCTTACTCTGTTCAGCCCCGCTCTGTCCCTGCTTGCCTTCCTGGTCTGCTTTCTGCGTCTAGGCGGATCCCCCGAGATTGACGTTATGGAGTGGGCGATTCTGGCCTACATGGCGCTGCTGTTTCTGGTCTCCCTGGCCCGGTTTCTGTGGCGGCATGAGTGGGACCGTAGTGTGGTAGTCCTAGCGACGATGATGTTTGCTCTCATGGGCTACTTGACCCTGACGCTAGGCGTGGCCCAGGCCAATCAGCGGGAGTTCTCCGACTGGGGCCGGGATGTTTTCCCCCTGCTGGTCCTGTGTATTGCCGTGATCTTCACCACCTCCCTGCTGCGGTCCCGGGAGTGGCAAGCCGCGGCCTTGGGCCTGCTGGTGGTCATCATCTATTTCGGGCTGGTCACCGTCGCGGAGCTGGGGGGGCGAATTGGCCTGACCTTGGGGGTTCCTGAACTGGCGCGGTGGATGAGTAATCTGGTGCCGCCGATCCTCATTTCGCTGGGCATCGCCTTCGCCATCGAGCACGGTCGCATTCAGTGGTTGTCCGGCGGTCTAGTGCTGCTTGGCGTGTTGGGCGCGGTGCTCACCCCCACCCGTACGCAGTGGCTGGCGGTGGGACTAAGTGTCACCGTGCTGGCGACCATCGTCCTGCTGAGGCGGCGGCGACCGGGGACGGCCTTGGCGGTCGTAGTGATCGCCGCGGGCCTCGCGCTCAGCACTGTGCTTTACTGGCGATACTCGGGGCCGACAGGCACCTGGCAGCAGCAGACGACTCGCTTCTCGACCCTGCGCACCATCAGGGAAGACCCCTCGGTCAAGGTTCGCAAGGAGCAGGTACTGGAGGCTCTGAGGTTGTTCGCTTCTGCGCCGCTGCTGGGGGTCGGTCTGGGCTACCAGTACCGATATCAGATCCCCTTTACGGGCAAGTACGAGCAGCCGACCAATTACAACCACTCCGACCTGGCCAACTATCTGGCCAAGACGGGCCTGCTGGGGACGGCCATGCTGTATACGGTTCTAGTGCTGGCCGTGCTCGCCTGCGTTCGTCTCCAGAAGGTGGGCCCCCGGCCGGAGGACCGGGCGCTGGGGCTTACGGCCGAGGTGGTACTGATTGTGGCCCTGTTCGCGGGCAACTCTACGCCCATGCTGCAGGAACGCAGTAACACCTTCTTCCTCGCCCTGGTCATCGGGCTAGTGATGTCGCGCCTGAACCTGATTCAGGCGGAGCGCGCCGAACAACAGGCGAGGCTCACTGAGCAGGAAGTTGAGCCCGGCGAGTACGGTTGGGCGCCGGTGGGGGAGCGGTGAGCCGGATGGGCGCCCCGCAAGAGCGCGAAGTGGGAGGCGCAGCGATGTCGCCAGGGCGGCCGGCCGTGGTGATCGTCGCCTACAACGTGCGGGAGTTGCTGCTGGCCTGTCTGGCCTCGCTGGGGCCGGAGGTGGGGGAGGTAGTGGTGGTGGACAACGCTTCCACCGATGGAACTGCCCAAGCGGTGCGGGAGCGGGCTGCCGAGGTGAGGTTGATCGCCAATCGGCAGAACGTGGGATTCTCGCGGGCGAACAATCAGGCCCTGAGGATCGTGACCGCGCCGTACGTATGTCTGCTCAATCCGGACACGGAAGTCAAAGATGGGGCCCTAGCCAGACTGGTGGCCGCCCTGGAGGCCGACCGGCGCCTGGGAATTGTAGGGCCGAAACTGCTGAATCCTGACGGCAGCCTGCAGGCGGGTGGGCTTGCCTTCCCGAATCTTTGGGCCTTGCTGGCGCAGGCTGTGCCTTGGGGACGCCGCCCGGCCGGGAGCCGGCGGACCGGGGTGAGCGGCGCCGTCGCGGAGTGCGATTGGGTTACGGGAGCCTGCATGATGATCCGGCGAGAGGTCCTGGATCAGATCGGCCTGCTGGACGAGGGCTATTTCATGTACGGAGAAGAAAAGGACCTCTGCTACCGAGCCAAGCAGGCGGGGTGGAAGGTAGGCTGTGTTACCGACGCCGAGGTCATCCATCACGGAAGCCAAAGCGCCGACCAGGCTCCGGTGGAATCGTACCTGGCCTTCTTGGACAGCCAGTTCCGATTCCTGCGCAAGTTCTACCCGCCGCGCTACCGGCGCGTCTTCGGAGTAGCCAACTGGATCGGCTGCCGGCTTCGTCAAATCGGTGCCAGTGTCCTGGGAGTGCTGCGGCCAGGCCAGCGGACGTGGTGGCGTCAGAAGGCGCAAGTGGCCCAGGCCGGAGCCTGGCGCTGCGCCGAGTACCTGCGAGGGAAGCGCTAGATGGAGCCTTCGGTTGGCATAACCGCCCTGGTGCCTTGCTTCAATGAGGAACGCAACCTCCGCGCCTGCTTGGAGTGCCTCACCTGGGTAGATCAACTGGTGGTGGTGGACTCATTCAGCACGGACCGCACCGTAGCGATCGCCCATGAGTTCACCGACGAGGTCTATCAGCACGAGTATGTCAACTCCGCCACGCAGAAAAACTGGGCGATGGAGACGTTGCCCTTGCGTGGGCGGTGGACCCTAATCGTGGACGCGGATGAGCGGGTGGTGCCGGAACTGGCGGAGGAGATTCGACAAGTCGTCAGCACGGACGACCCCGCGTACGGCGGCTACTTTATCAACCGGCGCAACTACTTCTTCGGGCACTGGATTCGCCATGCTGGGATGTACCCCAGTTGGAACCTGCGGCTGTTCCGCACCGGTCTGGCCCGCTACGAAAGCAAGGAAGTGGACGCGGACGTGTACCTGATCCAGCCGCTCAAGGTGGGATACTTGCAGCACGATATGCTCCACTACTCCTTCGCGTCCATCGAGGAGTGCGTGCGCAAGTTCAACCGCTATTCGGGCTGGGATGCCAAGGAGCGCCGCAAGCCGCGGCGCGAGCAGGACGACCAAGCGGTGCCGGTGGGACTCTCGGGGCGACTGCGGACGGCCCTGCGACGCCTTTATGACCGTTCGCCCGGCAAGCCTTGGATCCTGTTTGTGTATATGTACCTGTTCAAGCGTGGCTTCTTAGACGGACGAGCGGGCTGGGTGACCTGCGGCTTGTGGGCCTTCCGGGAGTTCATCACCGAAGCCAAGGTCTGGGAGGCGCGGGAACGCGAGCGCCGTGCTCAGGATCGCCGGGGGCCCGCATGAGCCTGGTCGCGGTAGATGCCCACAGTCTGGCCCGGCCGCGCTCGGGAGTGGAGGTGTACCTGGAGAATATCCTGCGCTAT
>CALFVE010000182.1 GCA_937928475.1 uncultured bacterium
GCTGGGGCTGCGTGAGTGCCTCTCTGTCAGTCAGGAAGACCTCCCCGGAACCCTCCAGGAGATCGCCGTCCACCCCTGCGTTCAGGAAGCCCTGCTGCTTTCCACGTGCAACCGCACCGAACTGTATGCGGTCGTTGAGGCAGGGGAAGAATGGCCCGTGGTGCTCAGCAGGCTGCTGCTGCGGGACCGGCAAGCCGCTGCTGAGGAGGCGGGAGCCGCGCTGTATTGCCACGCCGGGGAGGCCGCCGCCTGCCATCTCTTCCGGGTAGCCGCCGGTCTCGACTCCATGGTGCTGGGCGAGGTGGAGATTGTCCATCAGGTCAAACAGGCCGCCCGCATCGCCGCCGAGGTGGGAACAGCGGGCACCGTCCTGGTCCGGCTGACTGAGAAAGCCCTGGCAGCCAGCAAGCGGGCGCGAACCGAGGCGGGCTACGACGAGTCCGGCCTGTCGGTGGCCTCCCGGGCCGTCGCCGTCTGCAAGCAGATGTTCCCCGACTTGAGCCGGCTTACCGTGCTAGTGGTGGGCGCCGGCGAGACGGCGCAGTTGGCTGTGCACTGCCTGATCAGCAAGGGAGTGCGTCGCGTGCTTATCGCCAACCGCACCCTGGAAAAGGCCCAGCGTCTCGCCGAACTCACCGGCGGGGAGGCCCTGCCTTTTTCTCAGTTCCCTCGCTACCTGGGCGAAGCCGACGTGATCATCTGCTGCACCTCGAGTCCGCGCCACCTGCTCACCGTTTCCGATCTGCGCCCGATCGTGGGCGAGCGGGAGGGGCGCCCTTTGCTGGTCGTGGACTTGGCCGTCCCCCGCAACGTGGATCCGGCGGCGGGTACTCTTCCGGGTTTGCGCTTGCTCAACATTGACAACATGCAGGGCCCCGCGGAGCCGACGGGCGCTCAGCGGCAGGAGAAAATCCGCCTAGCCACCAGCCTGGTGGAAGAAGAGGCCCGCGAGTTCGGGCAATGGTTGCGCGCGCGGGCGGCGGCCTCGACCATTCGCGACCTGCAACAGCATCTGGAGCAACTGCGCGCGGAGATCGCCGCCGAGATGACCGCCGCCCTCGGCGGCTCCGCCAATGGCTGCCGCGAGATTGTGGATCGCTTCACCCGGCGACTGACCCGGAGTTTCCTGCGACAACCCATCTGCAATCTGAAGCAATTGGCGGAAGACGAGGAAGCCGATTTGCACCTGCAGATCGCCCGACGACTTTTCGGTCTGGGAGCGGACAGATGAGCATCCCTGAGTTTTCACCGGGGACGCGCCCGGAGGCGATCGGGCGAGTCTACCTTGTCGGGGCCGGACCCGGCGATCCGGGGCTGCTCACGCTGCGAGGGCGGGCGTGCCTGCAAGAGGCCGAGGTTGTGCTGTACGACCGGCTGGCCTCCGAGGAATTGCTGGCCTGGGCCCCCAAGGACGCCGAACGGATCGCAGTCGGCAAGGCCCCCGGCGCTCACCTGGTCTCGCAGGACCAGATCAATGCTCTGCTCATCCAGAGGGCAAGCGCGGGCCGAACTGTGGTGAGACTCAAAGGCGGCGATCCCTTTCTCCTGGGGCGGGGGGGAGAGGAAGCCCTGGCGCTACAGGCGGCGGGCATACCCTTTGAGGTGGTCCCCGGCGTGTCCTCCGCACTGGCTGCCCCCGGCATGGCGGGCATTCCCGTCACCCACCGGGGGCTGGCTTCCTCTGTCGCGATCGTCACCGGTCGCGAAGGCGAGGCCGCACCGGCAGAAGGCGTGGACTGGGAGCGGCTGGCGGGTGCCGTGGACACCATTGTCATTCTCATGGGCGTCGCCGGCCTTCGCGGCATTTGCGACCGCCTGCGGCGGGGTGGACTTCCGCCGGACACGCCGGTGGCCTTCGTGGAGCGAGGGACGACCCCGCAGCAGCGGTCGCTGCGCACTACCCTGGGCGCGGCGGCAGAGCAGGCGGAGGCCGCCGGCCTCGCCGCGCCGGCGGTGATCGTGGTCGGGGAAGTAGCCCAGTTGACCGATTCGCTCAACTGGTTCGAGCGGCTGCCCCTGAAAGGAAAGAGGGTGCTGCTGCTCCGCCCGGAGGCCCAGGCGCGGGAACTCAGCGCTCGGCTTCGGCAACTGGGTGCGGAGCCCATCGAGATCCCGGCCATCGAGATAGCCCCCCCCGCAGATCCCGCCGCCCTCGACGCCGCCCTTGCTGAGGTGCCCCATGCCGATTGGCTGGTCTTCACCAGCACTAATGCCGTGTCCGCCGTGGTCTCCCGCTTGCTGGAGACCGGCCTGGACCTTCGGGCCCTAGTCGGCCCCAGGATCGCCGCGGTGGGCGCGCGTACGGCACTGGCTCTGCGCGACCTGTCTTTGCGCGTGGACCTGGTGCCCGCCGAGTTCACCACCGCAGCGCTGGCGCAGGAACTTATCCAGGAGGGAGTGCGGGGCAAGTCGGTGGTGATTCCCCGCTCGGCCCAGGGCAGCGACCTGCTCAGCGATGAGTTGCGGAGGGCAGGAGCGCGAGTACATGTAGCGGCTGCTTACCGTACCCTGCCGGCCCTCAGCAACGCCGAGCGGCTGCGCGACCTGGCCACCGGCGGGCGCCTGGATGCGGTGGTCTTCACCAGTTCTTCATGTGTGCAGAGTTTCGTGATGGCGGTCGGATCCCCGCGCCTGGCCAGGCTGCGCGAGGGGGTCGTCATCGCCGCCATCGGGCCTTTCACCGCTGAGGCCTGCCGCGTGGTCGGGCTGGAGCCGACTGTGGTGGCGAAGGAGTCTTCGGCGGCAGGCATTGCCGAGGCGCTGGTGGCCGCCTTCACTCGGGAAGAATCACCCACCGCGGAGGTGGTGATGAGGTGATCGGCTGCACCAAGCTGCTGTGCGAGTGGGCCTCAGTTTCTGCGGCGCTGCACCAGGAAGTGGCGATGGCGGAGCCGCACCTGATGCAGTTCTGCAACCACCTGCCGCCGCTCGTAGTCTGGAACATCACTCGCCGCTGCAACCTGGCCTGCCGGCACTGTTACCTAGATGCTCAGGACTGCGCCGGGCCGGAACTGACTACCGCGCAAGCGCAGGAGTTCATCGCCGATCTGGGCCGGATGGGGGTGCCGGTGCTGCTGCTGTCCGGCGGGGAGCCGCTGCTGCGGCCTGATCTGCTGGAGTTGGTGGCGACCGCCGCGGCTCATGGGGTGCGCCCGGTTCTCTCCACTAACGGGACTCTGATCACCCCAGAGGTGGCGCGAGACCTGCGGGAGGCTGGCCTGAGATATGTCGGGGTGAGTCTGGATGGTTTGGCCGGGACCCATGACCACTTCCGGGGGGAGCGCGGCGCTTTTCAGGCGGCGGTGCAGGGGCTGGAGAATACTCGGGCCCAGGGACTGCCCACCGGAGTGCGCTTCACCCTCAACGCCCACAACTACCAAGACTTGGGGCCGCTGCTCGACTTCGTGCGCGACCGGGGTATCCCTCGTTTCTGCATGTACCACCTGGTGTATGCGGGGCGAGGCGACGCGGGAATGGACCTGCGGCCAGAGCAGAGCCGAGCGGTGATCGAACTGATCATCGAGCGCACGCAGCGCTATCACCGCGAAGGCGCCGGCCTGGAGATCCTGACGGTGGACAACCCGGCGGACGGGGTGGTGATCTGGGAGCACGTGTGGCGGGAGAATCATGAGCGCGCAGGTGAGGTGTACCGACTGCTGGCGCGGCATGGCGGCTGCTCGGCGGGAGTGAAGATCGCCAACGTGGACCCGGAGGGGAACGTCCATCCCTGTCAGTTCTGGACGCAAGCCACGCTGGGCAACGTGAAGGAGCGCCCCCTCAGCGAAATCTGGTCCGACGACAGCCATCCCTTGCTGGCCGCCCTGCGCAACCGCGAGGCGCACCTGCAAGGGCGCTGCGGCGAATGCGCGCATCGCCAAGTCTGCGGAGGGTGTCGGGTGCGCGCCCTGGCGGTGTCGGGCGAGGTCTGGGCGGAGGACCCGGCATGCTATCTGACCGTCGCCGAACGGCAGAGGTGCCCCGCGGCGATTCAGGTGGCGTAGGCGGCTCAGACGGTTGGGGACCGGGCGCTGCGTTCGCTTGCGAAGTACCAACCCACGCACAGGGAGCGTTACCATGAAGACCGTGCAGAACCGGCTGAAGATACCGCACTGGTCAGTGGCCGTGGCCATGGTGGGGCTGCTCCTCACCGGCGTCAAGACCGGCTTCGAGGCGGAGTCGGCAGAACCGGCGCCGCCTGCCGCCGAGGCTGGGTCCGTTGCCGAGCCAGCCGCGGCCACCGCCAGTTACCTGGGCAGTGATGCCTGTGCCGCCTGTCACCAGGAGGTGCGCGACGCCCTCCAGCAAAGCATGCACGGCGCGGCGCTGAGCGGAGCCGAGGCGGCGGGAAGAGGCCACCAGTGCGAGGGCTGTCACGGCGCAGGCTCCTTGCACGCCGAAGATCCCACCGCCGCAAACCTCTCTGCGGCCCTCAAAGAGAGGGCGCGCAGTGGGGCCGGCTGCCTGAGTTGCCATAACACGCGGGTTTCGCCGGTCGGCTGGCAGGGGAGCGAGCACAGGCGCGGGGAGGTGCTCTGCCTCGACTGCCACGGGCAGCCGGACCAGCCCCACGCCGACCTCGAGCGGCGGCCCTCTTCCGACGCGTGTGTGGCCTGCCACGGGGAAAAGCGGGCCCAGGTGGAGATGCCCTCGCATCATCCTCTCCGCGAAGGGCGCGTCGCTTGCGCCGATTGTCATGACCCCCACCGCGCCGCGGGGCGCGAGATGAACCGCGAGGTCTGCGTCTCCTGTCACGCCAACCGGCGCGGTCCTTTCCTGTTCGAGCACGGCGCCATCTCTGGCGATTTGACGGAGGGGTGCCTGGACTGTCATCTGCCGCACGGTGCGCCCAACGCGCGCCTGCTCAGACTTGCCAACCGAGGGCTGTGCCTGCAGTGCCACGCCGACAAGGGCGCGCACTTCCCCGGCACGGTCTGCTGGGATTGCCACCAGGGCCTACACGGCTCCAACAGCAGCCCCCTGCTGTTCACCCCGTAGTCAGGCGGTTTCAGAGGTTTCCCGATTTGCGGCTCGGAGGAGACACCATGCGCCAGTTATCTTTGCTGCGGATGTTGGGCTTGCTAACGGTAGCCGGGCTCCTGCTGGGACTAGAGTCCCTGGGGGCGGCGGAGCCGGAGGCGGGGTACTTGCCGGCGTCGCCGACTACCCCCCTGGGCGGTTCGATAGTTCACGGCCCGGGCCACCCGACCCTGAATCCCACCAACCGCAACCTGTGCCGGCGATGCCACGACCAGAAGATGGAGGGGCTCACGGCAAGCGCCTGCTTCGGTTGCCACGTCCAGGTCGGCTGGGCCAATCTCAGTCTGGAGGGCAATCGGCGCCGCTACCAACAGTATGTGACACCTCCCACGGGGCTGTACCTGAGTGAGGCGGGCGTGCAGCGCTGGGAGGCCGACGGTGATCTGCTTCTAGACCTGCGAGTGCAGAATCCCTGGCAGGTGTCTGCCGCCGGCGACCTCTGGCTAGCCACCGGGAGCGGCGCAGTGCTGCGAGGCACCCAGCGACGCTCCGCCTTCTTCCCCGACTGGGAAGAGGGGACGGAGTCGCTGACGCGCCGCGATGGTCGCTACGACCTCACCGCCCCCCTGCGACACGGCGACTTGCGTTTCTCTTATCGGGAGGGCCAGGTGGCCCATCCCAGCGGCGCTCCCCAGGACACCTGGCGGGATCGCACGGCCGGAGGGGAGCTCGCTCTTCATGCAGGGAAATGGCAGGGACAGCTGACGTATCAAAGCGAGAGATTCTCGTTCCCGGAGGGCGGGCTTTTCAACGGGAACGCCACCACGACACAACTGCGGGTGACCGCGCCCTCCTCCGAGCGGACCTTCGTGGAGGGGACGGCGGCGATGACCCGGACCTCGCTGGAGAGCCGTCGGGAAGCGCCCCGATCCTACCGCCTTGCCCTGCAAGGCGGGCAAGTGGTGAACCCCGATCTGACCTTGCGGGGCGAACTTGCCCGCTATCGGGTAACGCGGAGCCTCGCGCAGACTGCCTACGCCAAGGGCGGCTCAAATGCAGCCCTCTCGGCGCAGTATGGGGGCCTGTGGCGAACTACGCTCGAGGTCGGCGGCGGGCTGCGCAACGTCGAGTACCTCGACCGCACCCAGAGGGAATCCGTTTCCGCCAACGTGCATAGTTGGTACGCCAAAGCCGTTACTCGCTTCTCCCGGGCCTTGCGGCTGAAGGCCGCGCAGACGCGCTGGTGGACGACCAACCGGCCGGTGGCCTTCGACCTGGGAGGAGACCCAGAGGCGCCCCTGGTGTGGTCCACCAAGATGGATCGGCGGGTCTCGCTCTCCTATGCTCCCGACTGGCGCCTGGGGATGACCGCGAGTTGGCGGGGTGTGGAGTGGGAGAACTCGAATTTCGCCAGCCGGACTTCCCTCATCGAACAGGCCTTCTTCGGCTGGTGGCTGCCCAGCGAGCGCCTGACCACCTATTGTAGCTTATTGCGGCAGGACTTTGGCCTGCGGGGGCCGTTCGCCGGGGGTCTGTACACCACCGACAACCGCACCTCGGTGGTGGGTGCTACCTACCAGTTCAGCCCTGCCTTGCTGGGAGAACTAGCCTTTACGAGGTCGGAGTCCCGGGGCGCGTTGGGCACCGACCAGCGCGTGCTCTCCGCCGGGCTGGCTCATCAGTGGCCGTCGGGTGATCGGCTCTCGGCGCGAGTGGTGCTGGACGATTTCTGCACCTCGCAAGCGGCTCCTGACTTCAACTACGACGCCGACCGTTTTGAGTTGCGCTATACGAGGAGCGTTTTCTGACCTGGGTCGCCCCGGGCAAGGGCGCACGGGCGAGGTAGGAAACGGCATGAGCCCATGGCCAGCGAGAGAATGACTAGAGAAAGGGCGGAGCAGCGGGCATGACCCGCCGAGGATTTTTGGAGTGGCTGGTAGCCGCGCTGGCGGCGGTGGGGGGATTGCTGGCGTTGGCAGGACTCCTGGCCTATCTACGGCCTGGCGTCGAGGGGAGCTGGGGCGCGGTAGAGGTGGCCAAAGCCGCCGAGGTCCCGGAGGGCCAGGCGATCTCCGTGCCGTTCAAAGGATCAATAGTGCTGGTGATCCATCTCGGCGAGCGGTTTGTGGCCCTCTCGGGCCTCTGCACCCACGACGGGTGTTTGCTGCGCTGGGATGCGGAGAAGGGCCAGATCATCTGCCCTTGTGATCTGGGGGTGTTCGACATCGAGGGCAACGTGGTCTCGGGGCTGGCGGGGCGGCCGCTGCCCAAGTTGCGAGTGAAGCGCGTCGGCGACCGGCTCTTGGTGGCGGAGCCTTAGGGGGCGGCCATGACCGAAGACGACAATCCCTGGCTGAGAGTCAAGGCCTGGATTGCGCAGCATCCCGAACTGGAGCGGTGGCTGCGCTTTGTCAGCCCCGCCTTTCTCTATTCGGCGCTGGACGAGCGACTTGCCTTCGACGAGGCCCTCCGTCAGGCCTTGCACAAGCGCATTCCGGGCTTCGCGCGGCGGCGCACCCTGTGCCTGGGCGGAGCCGCCCTGGTGCTCTTCGTCAATCAGGTGGTCACGGGCGTGCTGCTGGCGGTTTACTACAAGCCCAGCACCGAGGCGGCCCTGGCGAGCCTGCGATTCGTGGAGCAGCAGGCCGCGCTGGGATTTCTCATCCGCCAAATGCATGCCTGGGGCGGCAGTCTGATGATCTTATTCGTGCTCTTACACATGGCCCGTGTCTTCTTCAACAAGGCCTATCGCCACCCCCGGGAGTTGACTTGGGTTTCCGGGACGCTCTTGCTGCTGGTGGCGCTGGCCTTCGGGTTCACAGGCTACCTGCTGCCCTGGGATCAAACCGCCTTCTGGGGGACGCTGGCGATTACCGATCTGATCGGGAAGGCGCCCTTGGTCGGCAACCTGCTGCTTACGCTCATCTGTGGCGGGAGGCAGGTCAGCGAACTCACCATCAGCCGCTTCTTTGCGTTGCACTGTTTGGTGCTGCCCTGGGTAATGGTGCCCCTGTTGGCGGCGCACTTCGCGATTATCCGACGATTGGGCATCTCGCAGCCCATGTAGGAGGTTGCCTGGGTGGACTGGAGTGACCGCCAGCCCTACCCGCCCCGTTCATTGCGCGAGCGGACGAGGCGTCGGCGAGTGCCGCCGGATTACCGGTTCTGGCCCACGCAGGTGCTGGATCAGTTGATGGTGGTGCTGCTGGTGGTCGCCCTACTGGCCACCGCCGCGGTGCTAGCGCCGATTCGCCCCCTGGGGCCGGCCGATCCGCTGGCCCAGCCAGAAGCAGTCAAGCCGCAGTGGTACTTCCTGCCCTTGCATCAACTGACGCATTATTTGCCGGGAGGCCTGGCCCTCGTCCTGGCGCTCCTGGCCGGAGTCCTGGTGCTCCTGTGGCCGTTTCTCGAACCGTCGCTGGTGCGCCTGTTCGGCAGCCAGGTCTACCGACGGTTGGGCTTGCTAGTGCTGGCGGCATTGCTCCTGCTGGGGCTGCTGGGTCTGATCTCTGATCGGTCCTTGGTCATCCTGGGCAAGCAGGTTCACTTCAACTCCTGGGGGCTGCCTGGACCGGCTCCGGTGGAGGAGGCGGACCTGGCGGTGCCGGTTGCGCCGCCGACAGCCCCCAGCCGGCCCGGGCCGCGAGACGCGCCGATGCCGCCATGAGGAGACGAAGCCGTCCTGCAATCGAGCGGGGCAAAGTGGTGGCGGCCGTGAGCCTAGCGCTAGCCGCGCTGGCCGGCGGGCGGCCTCCCGGCGCGGCCGCGGCCGGGTCCTCCTGCGAGATTTGTCATTCGGAGATTGCCGTAGCCTATAGGGGGAGCGCCCACGCCCAGGCCGAGATCACCTGCACCGATTGCCACGGAGGCAACCCCAGCGATCCGGAAGCTTCCGCCATGGCGTCCGGCGCAGGCTTCAAGGGCAGACCGGAACGCCGGCGGGTGCCCGAGTTCTGCGGCTCCTGCCACAGCGACCGGGCGGAGATGGCCGAGTACGGTCTCCCCACCCACCAGTTGGACGACTACAAGCAGAGCCTACATGGCAAGGCCTGGCAACAGGGCGACACCAAAGTGGCTGTGTGTACCGACTGTCATGGGCGGCACCGGATCCTGGGCGAGAAAGACCCCCGGAGCACCGTCTCGCGCAAGAGGGTTGCGGAGACCTGCGCCCGCTGCCATAGCGACGCCGCGCTCATGAGCCAGTATCGGCTACCGGCCACTGCCCTTCAGGAGTACCTGGCCAGCGTGCACGCCCGCGCCACGGAAAGCGGAGCCCGGGAGGCGGCGCCGACCTGTTCCACCTGTCACGCCGGCCATGCGGCGCTGCCGCCCCAGGAGCGGGATATCCCCAACGTGTGCAGTCGCTGCCACGGGCTGGTCAAAGACCTGGCGAAGGCCGGACCCCACCGGGAAGCAGTGGCCCGGGGGGTCATGTCATGCGTGAGTTGCCACGGCTATCACGGCGTAGCGGCAGCCGCCGACCGGCAACTGCTTTCCTCCTGCGGCAGTTGTCACCAGCGCTTCTCGGCCGAGGCGGAAATCGGAGATCGCCTCTATGCGGCGCTGGCCACCAGTGCCCAGCGCTACCAGTGGGCCCGCGAGACGGTGGACTGGCTGGAGCAAAACGGGGTGTTTGTGCAAGACCTGCGCGGCCGGTTGGCGGAGGCCAACATGGGGCTCCTCCAGGGCCGCAGTGACCAGCACGCCCTTGACCCAGCGGTGGTCGAGAAGGACCTGGTCATCACCGAATCGGTAGTGGATGCAGTTTGGGAGGAGATGCGCCGGTTTCAGACCTCGGCCTCCGTCCGCCGGGCTGGACTGGGCCTGTACTGGTGCTACACCGCAGTACTCCTGCTGCTACTCCACTGGCAGCGGCGGCGGAGCGTCGAGGGGCCTGATTGACCAAGGCCCGGAAGTTATGGTACTCCCGGGCGAGGGATTCCGAGGTCGTTGGTGAGTCCGTACGAACTAATCCGGGCACTGCTGCGGGGATTGGGCTCCACTCCGGCCCGGGTCGCGCAATCACTGTTCCAACTGGGGGTGGCGGCGGTGCTCCTGCTGCTGGTGGTGGGAGCAGTGGGGCTGGAGTTCAGTTCCCGCCCCCGGTTCTGTGTTACCTGTCACTACATGCGACCGTACTACAAGTCATGGCAGGAGTCGTCGCATCGGCATGTGCGGTGCATTGATTGCCATTTTCCGCCCGGCTTGAACTTCGAGTTGCAGCGCAAGTTCCAGGCGTTGGTACAAGTGGTCAAGTACGTGACCCGACAATACGGGACGCGCCCCTGGACGCAGATTGAGGACTCGAGTTGCCTGCGCCCGGGCTGCCATCAAACGCGCCTGCTCGCCGGCAAGGTGGAGTTCAAGGGCGTGCAATTCGACCACCTGCCGCATCTAAGCCAGTTTCGCCGGGTCACCCGCCTGCGCTGCACCTCCTGTCATTCCCAGTTGGTGCAGGGCCAGCACATGACGGTGACTGAGGGGACCTGCTTCCTGTGTCACTTCAAGCATGGCTCCGGCGGAGAGGAGCCTTCCGACTGCCAGACCTGCCACCGTTTCCCCATCGGGACCAAGGACGGGTCTTTCAGCCACGAATTCGTGGAGAAGCGGGGCGTAGACTGTCAGGAGTGCCACGCCAATGTGGTCCACGGCCAGGGGGAGGTACCACGCGACCGGTGCCGACTCTGCCATGCCGAGCCGGAACGGGTTGAGCGCTACTCCGACGTGGCCTTCGTGCACGCCAATCACGTCACCGAGCGCAAGATCGAGTGCGCGCAATGCCACAACGCTGTGGAGCACCAGACGCCTGCAGAGGACGAGCGGCTCACCTCGGAGCGCTCGGGCCTGTGCGGAAAGTGCCACCATCAGGAGCATGACCCGGTGGCCCTGCTCTACGCCGGCCGGGGAGCCGAGCATGTTTCGGGAGCGCCCGCCGCCATGTACACCGCCCAGGTCACCTGCGAGGCGTGCCACCGGACCTACACCACCTCCCAGGGTGCTCCCCAGGCGCACGCGGGGGCGGGAGGCTGCATGCTCTGTCACGGCGAGAAATACGGGGCCGATCTGGCCCGCTGGCGCGCGGAGTTCGGCGCCCCGGTCGCAGAACTAAGCGCGGCTCTGCGCAAGGCGCGGGACCTCATCGCTGCCGTCCCCCCGCAAACCTTCGGGCGGCGGCCGGCCTGGTATCTGGTAGACCGCGCGGTGCGCAACGTTGAGTTTGTGCGGGAGGCGCGAGGCCTGCACAACCCGCAATACTCCCGTCGCATCCTGGGCACAGCGGCGTTGGAGGCCAATCACGCCCTGCGCCTGGTGGGGCTGAGTTACCGGGTGCCTCAGCCTGCCGCGGCCGCGGCCATGGTGGGCGAGGAGTGCACCACCTGCCACACGCGCACGCCGGCACCGACCATGACTGTGTACGGGCTCCGCTTCGACCACGAAAGGCACGCAACGCAGGCCAATGTGGCGTGCTCCTTCTGCCACACGGCGGCACTGCCGGAAGAGTCCAACCACGGGCGCCTGCGGCTGGGGCCGCAGGGCTGCCGGACGTGCCATGCCGGCCGCGTGGCCTCGCCACATGCGAGCGGCTGGCGCGAGAGCCACGGCGGGCGAAGGCGGCGGGAGGCCCAAGCCTGCGAGGTCTGCCATGATTCGGGGTCGTGCCTGCGCTGCCACGGGCTGACCATGCCCCACCCTCGCAACTGGGCGGCAACGCACGGCCTCAGCGCCTTGCGCGATAGTGGTGCCTGCCGGCGGTGCCATCAGGAGAGCATGTGCACCAGTTGTCACGGCCTCAGGCTGCCCCATCCGGCCAACTGGGAGCAGGCCCGACATGGCCTGGCCTACCGCAACAGCCCGGCGCTGTGCCAGCGGTGCCATCAAGGACCGGACTGCGCGAGGTGCCACCAACTGGCGATGCCCCATCCGGCCGGCTGGCTCAGCCGGCACGGAACGGCGGCAGCCGCCACGCCCGCCGCGTGCAGCAAGTGCCACCACCAGTCCGAGTGCGAGTCTTGCCACCAGAAGAGCCCGCCCGCTTCGCATGGGCCGGCCTGGTCGAGCCAGCACCCCCAAGCCGCTAGGAGTCAGTCGGCGCTATGCGCCCTCTGCCACTCAGCCAGCAAGGGTGACACTTGCCTGACCTGTCATGGCCTGCCGATGCCTCACCCGGACGATTTCGCCCTGAAGCACGCGGAGATTGCCAGTTTCGAGAAGACCGTCGTGTGCTTCCGCTGCCACGAGCTGAAGAAGACCTGCGGCGAGTGCCACGAGGTGGCCGCCAACTAGCGGATACGAGGATCTTTTGACCGAAGGAGTGACCGACGGATGAGGAACGGACTAGGCCCTCGAGGCCTGATTGCCGCGGCGGCGCTCGCAATGCTGGGCCTGGCGGTGGTCGCGGGCAGAAGCCCCGCCCATGACAACGGCGAGCAACTACTGGCGTACTTGCGGGAGGCGCGCTACATCACCAGCGCCAAGTGTAAATTGTGCCACAAGACTGAGCATGGCCTGTGGGCGGAAACGCAGCATGCCAAGAACGCGGAGGCGG
>CALFVE010000183.1 GCA_937928475.1 uncultured bacterium
ACTGCGCTTTGCGTACAACTGCCGGATCGAGGTGAGTGCCCATGTGGAGCCCCTTGCGCAAGTTGGGAAGAGGCTCGGGCTGGCTGTGGAACACAATCCCTCCATCTGTCAGTGCAGCCGTGCCCCGATTTCTTCCCGGAGTCCTACCCGGAACTGGAGAGGCGCTTTCACCCCCCGCCCTCTTTCCTCCTGTCCAGAAGGCGACTTAGCATCTGCCCGTACCCTCCCGCTATAACAGCGCTCGGCCCGCTCCAGCTTCGGGTCAATTATAGCCGGATGACAGGCAATATCAAGAGCCATTGCATTGTTCAGCAGCCACCGGGAGGGAGCGCTGCTCTGCAGGCTGTCGAGCCTGGCCATCTTCTACTGCCCAGGCGCCTCCCAACTATCCTCGGGGCTGCATGCTTGCAGGCTCCGTCTGGGCGCTCGCAGACACGGAGAGCCTTCGCCCGGGAAGAATGTGATTGGCTGTGGGAAGAAAAGGAAGCCAGGCCGTACAAATGCAACGAAGCCCGAAAAAGGCCTGCGCGTCAGACCAAACACTTCCGGCAAGTCCGGGCGGGCCGCAAGGAGGTCATTAGTCATGTCCAGATTCTGCCTCGTGTTGCCACTTGGTTTATGCTTGCTTCTGGTGTCATTGGCCCTCGCCGGATGCGGGGGAAGCGGGGCCTCGCCCGTTTCCGGGTCCACGGAAATTCTGGAAGCCTCGCCACCCTTTGGCGTCGTGGAAGCGGACAAAGAGGATGGGGACGCCTCAGCATTCGTTGATGTGGAGGCCGGGGATAGCGCGGTCTCTCCGGACCCTGCGCCATTCTCTTCAAGCGAAGCAGCCGAAAGTTGGGAGTCGTTCTGGCGGTCGCCATCGGGCCTAGCCGCGGCCGAGATTGTTGCCCGCTCGGATGTCTCTCCCGCCGGGTTCTACGACGGCCAACTGATCAAAGACGACCGTCCTCCCGTATACGTGTACTACAACGGCTACAAGAACTGGATACCGAACCCGACGACCTTTGAGGCACTCGGGTGGCAGTGGGGACGCATCGCAGTCTGCTCGCGCAGCACTATTGAGGCCATCCCGACCGGCACACCCGTGCCGCACACCGACTGGGGTAGCCTGCTGAAAGATCCGAAGACCCCGGCAGTCTATCTCACCTGGGGTGGACGCTGGCTAATCGCCAATCCCCAGACCCTCTACGATCTTCGGGGCACTCCCAGCGGCGACTACTCTCCCTGGAACCACATAACTGTGTGGCCTGGGGCCGGGTGGCCCGTTCCCAGCCTGATCAACGTGACCCCGTGGCCGAACCAGCGTTGGCACAATAGCTCCATAGGCTGGCCTCCTCGCCATCAGTTCCCTTGGGGCTGGTGCACGTGGTATGTTGCCAAGCGCCGCTATATACCCTGGGGCGGGAACGCAAAGGACTGGATGCGGAACGCTGCCGCCGCCGGGTTCCCGACAGCCAGTGACAAGGCCCCGGTCCCCGGCAGCATCATGTGTTGGGGTGGCCTGAATGTTGCGGACGGACGCAGATACGGACACGTCGCCCTGGTGGAGAGGGTATGGTGGGACCGTGGCCTATGGGTTCGGATAGCACATGGGTACCGGCGGTCGTCCGATGGGAAGTACGTAGAGGAGCGTCGGAACATACCCGTGGGAGCCATATGGGGCATGCCGCTGCAGGGGTTCATCTACTGAAGAACCAGGCAGGGAGCGCAGGGGGGTCTTCCCGAACCCGCAAAGACCCCCGCTGCCCCACCGACCGTGCCCGGCGCCGGCCCTGTCGCCGGCCGCGACCCAGAGAGCCCCACGGTCTGTGGCTTCGCCTGCGGTACGGATCGGGACGAGATCCCTCTGCTAAGAAGAATCGCCATGTGCTGCGGGAAGAAAAGGAAGCCACGCCATACAAACGGGACAGGGACCGGATGCTGCGCCACCTGTCGGCAAACCTGTCAACGCTCGGCTCTTACGGTCAACACTAGTTAGGTCTTGCCAATACCATGCCCTCGTCCCGGAAAGAAAAGAGACTGCCACTGCAAAAAACGAATAGCAACGGTGGGCGTCTGAGCAGCAATTCATTGCTAAATATTCTTCCGGAAGGAAGGACACGAGGCTAGAGATGTGGAATCGTATGATTAGATGGTCATGGCAGACGACGCCTCGGCCATGCTCTTTTGACCTGGCGATGCTGGTAGGGCCGCGGACACAGTTCATATATCCGGGATCGGTTCCCGCGAAAGGGTCCCGACCCACCTGCAAACCAACAAGGAGGGATCGAAGTGCGTACTTTCAGCCTGACGTTCGTGTGCCTGCTGGTCTTGTTGCTCGGCGCCACCGCCCTGGTGTCGGCAGCTCCACGATACCCGATCGATTACATTAGTCAAGCAGGACTCCAACTGGTGAATACAACAGTCGAGACTTACGGGGTGGTGATTGACTCCGAGGTCGTCACTCCCCAACCGGGTGATACTACTCGCGGCAAGTACACTTTGCAGGACCCCAAGACCGGCGCGACCATTAGGGTCATGACCTCGACCGAGCCCCCCCCCAACGGCAAGTGGATGCCTAAACTGATGGCCGTAGTTGGCATGGACAGCACAGAGGTCTACCTGCTCGCCCAGTGGCAGTTCCCCTGGCTATGGGTCGCTCTCGGCGTGCTGGTGGTGCTGGCGCTGGCGCTGGTATACGTTCTGGTGATGCCACGTAGGAAGTGCCTGCAGTGCGGGGCTCCGGTTGCGCGAGGGCAAGACTACTGTGAGCGGTGTCAGCCCTCGCCGCCACCTCCGCTCCCGCTACCTGGAGAGCCGTGCCCACAGTGCCGCGAGCCTGTCTCGCCCGGAGCCAACTTCTGTGACAATTGTGGCTACAACTTGCAAACCGGCGAGTCCCCGGTAACGGAGCCAGTACCGGAACCCCCGCCCCCGCCAAGAGGGCCAGGCGTCACCGATAGGTACCCCCCCGCATCCGTCGCCGAGTTCTTCGTCAGCAGCGGGCCCGGAGCGGCCCAAGGGCACAGAATCGGGATCCGCAAAGAGAGGCAGAAGATCGGCGTGGCACCAGACAACGACATTACGCTCAGCGGGCAGGACAAGTACATCTCTGGGCACCACGCTATGATCTGGCAGGACGACAGCGGCACCTTCTGGCTTCAGGACGAGGCGAGTACTAACGGAACCTTCGTCAACGGTAACCGCATCACCCGCACCGAACTGAACGACGGGGATAAGGTCAGGATAGGAGAGACCGAGATGGTATTTCGGGTGACCCCGCTGGCCTCACAGCGCTAGGGCTGGTGCCCGAAGGGAAGGGCTGCGCGATGAGGCCTACCGTGCGCTTGGTGCGTAGTCGCTGGGGCGTCTGCAGCGACATCGGCGGGCGCTCCAGCAACCAGGATTCTGCCACAGTGCGGTCCTTCTTCCGCGGCGACGGAGCAAGCCGCGAGGAGGTGGTCGTGGCTATGGTGGCTGACGGGATGGGCGGCGAGGCCGCTGGCGAGGTCGCCAGCGGCCTCGCTGTAGACACTGTTCTGTCCGCGCTGCACTCTCGCTTAGCCGAGGACGACTTTCCCGACGCGAACCTCGCCGACCTACTCGAGCAGTCCGTGAAAGAAGCTAACGACCAGGTCTACGCGGCGTCTTTGGCAGACCCTGAGTGCGGTGGCATGGGGACCACCTTGACGGTCCTGGCCGTGGCCGGGGACACGGCATACGGTGCCCACGTCGGCGACAGTCGCGCGTATCTGCTGCGTGGCGGGCGACTGCGGCAACTGACCCGCGACCAGACACTGGCGCAGAAGATGCTCGAAGATGGCTTGCTTACGCCCCAGGAGGCCGCCAGGTCGGAAACGCGGCACCGGCTGCTGGAGGCAGTCGGCACGGCCCCGGAGGTGCAGGTGGATACCTTCACCGTTTCCATCCACCAGGGCGACGTGGTCTTTCTGGCCACGGATGGCGCCTGGGATGCCTTGCAGCCCGATGACTACACCCATGCTGTGGGGAGCAACGGTTCCCCACAGGCCGTGGTAGAGGACCTGGTGGAGCGGGCTCGGATCCGTGACGGCAGCGACAACCTGACCATGGTCTGTTTGCAGTTTGGGCGTATACGACGAAGACTGCCGCCGCCGGCGCCGCGGACTAAGCTGCCCTGGCGCCTCACCCGCGTCCACCTGTGGGCAGCGCTCGTGACCACCCTAGCGCTCATTGCCGTCGTGCTGGGGCTGGCGACTCAGTCCGGCGACAGGGCCGGTATGACGGTCGGCCCCGTGCGATCCCCGGCCGAAGTCCCGCCCGAAGCAGAGGAGCCTGCCCTGCGACTCGAAGTGATCATGCGGAATAGCGAGGCGCAAGTGCGGCTGCACTACTCAGGTTCACACTACCTTCGGGTTGTTTTGGCGGGCAAAGAGCAACTGCTTGGCGGCCAAGGCGAGAAGATGCACAAGCTAGTGTTCCCGCTGGCGACGCAGGTCGCGGCGGAGCAGAGACTGGTAGTCTGCGCCTTCCCCGAGGGCGCGGACAACGGAGCACGTTGGAAGATGCAGCGGTTTCCCAGCGCCGGGTCGTCAGCGCAGGAGAGATGTCTATGGCTAAGAGAGGCAGGAAAAGCCAAGCAGATCATGCTCCTATTCAGGGGCCAGTCCAGGCCTTGGAGTCCCAAGGCAGGCCAAATGGGGGGCATTGAGCGCGAGGAGAGGGGCCCTTGGCCGATTGCTTACCTGCGAGTATTCGTGGGCGCCAAGCCGAGGCAACCCTTAGAGATAGAGCCAGTAACTCCGCCTTCGCCTTCCCCAGGGGCGGTGGCCGCCGAGAGGAGCTCGAAGCGTTTGCTCGACCGGCTACTGAGAAGGAAGCCTCGTTCGTTAGGTGAGGCCGGGACCACCGGAGCCGTGGCACCCGCAGGGAAGAAAGATGCCGCTACGAAGACTACCCAAGAGGAACCAATCGGCACCGGCGGCTCGGGGGGCGGGTTGACTTTCGGAGGTTCTGCTGAACTAAGGGGAGAGGGCGGCCTAGCAGGTAGCGTGATCTCCGGTGAGCAGCAAAATGGCTCCGCCGAACGCCAACCGGAGACAAAGCCACTCGCACCCGAGTCGGCTGCACAGGAGAGGGAACCAGGCTCGGCGGCCAAGCCGGGGACTGGTCCTACACCGTCAGCGGAGGCTCCGCAGCGATAGGAGGGCAGCCTGTGGTCAGGACCCCAACGCTGGCACAAAAAATCGGCGCGTTGCTAGTGGTGCTGGCGATCGCGGGTAGCACCGGCGACGCACACCCTGAGCAGGGCGCTGCGGTGACAGTGCTAAGATGGGATGTGGCCTCTTATCCTGAGGTGTCTGTTTACGTCGCCGTTTGCGATGAGAGGGGCAACCCCGTCCCGGGACTGAACGCAGGGAATTTTCAGGTCAGCGAAGAGGGCGAGCCGGTGGGGGGCTTGACCTGCACCGTTGCACGGCCCGATGAGCAGAGGCTCGCCCTTGTGCTGGTGATAGACACGAGCGGCAGCATGAAGGGTGCTCCTCTGGTCGCAGCCAAGCGAGCGGTCCTGGATCTCATCTCTCGCCTGGGTCCGCAGGATCACTGTACAGTGACGGGCTTTTCAGCCAGAGTGACCGAGATCGCACAGTTCAGGGGCAACGATAGCAGCGCGGCCCGTGCCCTCAACGCGCTTAGAGCAAGGGGCGACACGGCTCTATTTGACGCGGTGGTGCACGCAGCGGAGCGGGTGCGCGACGCGACTGCCGATCGTAAAGCTGTGGTGATCCTCACTGACGGCAGAGACACTGCCAGTGCCACAGCGCGCTCGGAGGCAATCTCGCAGGCGCAGAAGAGCGGTGTGGCGCTGTACCTAATTGGCCTCGGCCCGCGGTGCGACCGCGCCGGCCTGAAGGCCATGGCCGCCGCCACCGGCGGCGCAGCGTACTTCACGGGAGCGCCCGACGAGCTATCCCACATTTACCGGCAGGTCCTCGACCGAGTTCGTTGTTTCTACGCGCTTAGGTACCACAGCCCCGGGGGAAACCCCGGCAGCAGGCGCACTTTCCGCGTGGAGGTGGTATGGGATGGCGTTTCCGGAGCGGACAGTAGGCAGTACATCCTCCCTACCCGCCTAGCCGAGCCCCGAAGCCCGTGGGGATGGTTGCGGGCGCACGCTTTGGCCCTGGGCGTGGGCACCTTGATCTTGATCAACCTGCTCCTAGCCACGGCCGTGATTGTGATTAGGAGGCGACATGCGTTCGGCTAGCGGGC
>CALFVE010000184.1 GCA_937928475.1 uncultured bacterium
GACCTGCCCCCTGCAGAGGAACTGGCCGAGGCGATGACCATGGGGGGCCTGGAAGTGGAGGAGGTCCGCGACTGGACTCCGGAAGGCGGCGGCCCGGCCGAGCAGGTGCTAGTCACCAAGGTCACCGCCAACCGCGGCGACCTGCTCTCGGTGCTGGGCACGGCCCGGCATGCCGCGGCGATTCTGGCCTTAGACTTTACTCCGCCGCGCTTCACCTGCCCCCAGACGGAAGCGCCGGTGCGCGACACTCGCCTGGCCGTCTCGGGGGAGGTCACGGTGGAGATCGTGGACCCGGTCGGCTGTCCACGCTACTCCGGCCTGCTGATCAAGGGAGTCAAGGTCGGCCCCTCGCCCGAGTGGCTGCGGCATCGCCTAGAGGCCTCGGGCGTGCGTTCCATCAGCAACGTGGTGGACGTAACCAACTACGTCTGCTGGGAACTGGGCCAGCCCTTGCATGCTTTTGATTTCCGCTTTATCCAGAACGGGCGCATCATTGTGCGGCGCGCTCGGCCCGGGGAACTGGTGATGCTCATTGACGAGAGCGTGCCGGTTTTGAGTGAGGAGGACGTAGTGATTGCCGATCCGCTGGGGCCGGTGGCCCTGGCCGGGGTGATGGGCGGCGCCGACAGCCAAGTACGGGAGAGCACCACCACGGTGCTCTTGGAAGCGGCGCACTTTGATCCGGTGGCCATCCGCAAGACCTCCCTGCGCCTGGGTATGAGCACGGAGGCCTCCTATCGCTTTGAGCGGCACGTGGACCCGAACCTGACCTTGCCGGCTCTGGCGCGGGCCGCCCAGTTGATCACGGAACTGGCCGGCGGGCAGATCGCCGGCATAGCGGCCGACGTCTGCGCGCGCGAATTCGCGCCCCGCGTGATCCGCCTGCGGCCGGCGCGCTGCAATGCGCTGCTGGGCACGGACCTCAGCGCCGCACAGATGGCGGAGTACCTGCGCCGCGTAGGCTGTGAGGTGGAGGAGGGGGATCCGCTCACCGCGCGGGTGCCCACCGCCCGCTGGGACGTGGAGCGCGAGGTAGATCTCATTGAGGAAGTAGCTATCGTGCACGGCTACAACAATATCCCCGAGACGATCCCCGGTCGCCTCCATCGCAGCGGGCGGCTCACTCGCGAGCAGCGCCTGGAGCGTCGCGCCGGGGAGATCCTGCGCCACTGCGGGCTCAGCGAGACCTGGAGTTTCTCCATGATGAGCCCCACCGATGTTGAGAGGCTGCGCTGTGCTCAGGAGGCCGGCGAGCGCCGCTGGCTGGCGCTGCTCAACCCTCAGGCGGCCGAGGCGGGAGTGATGCGCACCACGCTCCTGCCGGCGCTGCTCACCGCCTGCGCCTACAATCAGCGTCAACGTGTGCGCGACATCGCGCTGTATGAGATCGGGCGTGTCTTTCTGGCGCGCGGCGCCGGGGAACTGCCCGAAGAGAAACGGCGGGTGGCCGCAGTGCTGGCCGGCTCGCCTTACACCTCCACCTGGAACCTGCCCTCGGGCAGCCTGGGCCTGGACTTCTTCTGGGTAAAGGGCCTGGTCGAGCAGTTCCTAGCCGAAATGGGGGTGGAGAACGTGAGCATGGCCCGGGCGGAGCACCCCTCCTTCGCGGAGGGCGCCTGCGCCGCCGTGCTGGTAGGAGAGCGCGCGCTGGGACATCTGGGCGAGATCGCCCCCCCGGTAGCGGCGGCCTTCGACGTGCGCGCACCGGTGCTCGCCTTTGAGCTGGACTTCGACGCGATCCTGGCGGCTGCCAGCCTGGTGCGGCAATACCGCCCTCTGCCCCGCTTCCCGGCGGCGCTGCGCGATGTCGCTGTGCTAGTCCCGGACAGCGACGAGTTCAGCGCCGGCCGCTTGGCGGCGGAGATCCGCGCCGCAGCCGGGGAGTATCTGGAGTCGGTCGCGCCCTTCGACCTCTTCGTTCCCCCCGGCGCCGGGGAAGGGCGCAAGTCACTGGCCTTCGAACTGGTCTTCCGCGCTCCGGACCGCACCCTGACCGACGAGGAGATCAATGCCGCCATGGCGGCGGTGCACCGACGCCTGGAGGCGCTGGGCGGCGAAGTGCGCAAGGCATGAGCGCCGCTGCCGCCGGCCCCAGGAGCAGCCGCCTCGGGGACCGGCACGCCGCCTTGTGTACCGGTGGCCCACAGGTTGCCTCTGGGCGGGCACCCGCGGATCCGGAGCAGGCTAGACTACTGCCCATCTCTTGACAGGGGCAGGTCAAAGTGCTTATGATTCTCACTGGGACGGGGGGCACCTTGCCCGCCTGCCATCTGAGCATACCCCGCCCTTTCTGCGAGAGGGGCGCCGGTGTGCATCAAGCCCACCTAGGGCTTGCAGGGAAAGGAGGGAGCAGTAGAGTTATGCGCAAGGTTCTGGTAGCACTGCTGATTGCGGCGCTGCTGGGCGCCCTCCTGGTCATCGTGGCGGGCTGCCCGCAGCAGAAGAAGCCGACCGAGATGCCGGTGATGCCCACGCAGCCGCCGCCACCCCCGCCGCCTCCGAGCGCGGGTCCGCCCTCGACCCCCACTCCGCCGCCTGGAGAGAAAGCGCCCGGGCCGGCCGTGACCCCGCCGGGCGAGAAGCCGGCCGAGCCGGGGCCGATGAAGCCGGCGGAGAAGCCGGCCAAGCCGGAGGCGAAGGCACCGGCCCCACCGCCTAAGGCGCCGGCCCCGCCACCCAAGGCGCCCGGGCCTTAGTCACCGCCTGAAACACGCGACGCGGCCCGGCGTTGGGGCCGCGTCGCCATAACCGTAGTTGCTCACGTGGCAGGGAGACCGCCAAGTGGTCTCCCTGTTGTGCTTGCCCGGGGACTCCCCGACTCTCGGCTCCTAGGCCCCTCGACTCCCTGATTCTCACCGCGAAGGAATCCCTGCGTCCGCGGCGAACACCGTCTGCCAAGCGCTGCAAGCCATTCTTGCACTCAAGGAGACCTCGATGAACGATCTGAAAATCGCCGTGCTGCCGA
>CALFVE010000185.1 GCA_937928475.1 uncultured bacterium
GCGCATCCACACCTCAGCCGCCTCGGTCGCCGTCTTCCCGGAGGTCGAGGAAGAGGACTTTCAGATTGACCCCGCTGATCTGACCATCGAGGTCTTCCGGGCCGGCGGTCCGGGGGGTCAGCACATGCAGAAGAATGAGACCGCGGTGCGCGTTACGCACAAGCCTACGGGAATCAGCGTGACCTGTTCCAGCGAGCGCTCGCAACTGCAGAACAAGGAGCGAGCCCTGACCCTTCTGCGGGCCCGCCTGTACGAGAAGCGTCGCCAGGAGCAGGAGCGCGAGCAGGCTGCCCAGCGGCGGCAGCAGATCAAAAGCGGCGACCGCTCCGAGAAGATCCGTACCTACAATTTTCCGCAAGACCGCCTGACCGACCATCGCATCGGGCTGACCCTGCACAACCTCCCCGCACTGCTGGGGGGCGAGTTGGATGAATTGATCGCGGCGCTACGCGAATACCGCCAGCGCGAACGCCTGGCCGCGATAGTGGAAGAAAGGGCATGATCTCGCTGACCCTGGGACAACTGCTCGGCCGGGCCGAAACAACGCTGCGGCAGGCCGGGGTGGACAATCCGGCTCTCGACGCTCGGCTGCTGGCCGCCGAGGCCTTGCGCCTCACCCCGACTGAGACCCTCACTCGCCGCTCCGAAGTGGTGCCCGAGCCTCTGGCCCTCAAGTTCTGGGCCTTGGTGGAACGCCGCTCGGCGCGGGAGCCGCTCCCCTACCTGCTGGGCCGGGTGGAGTTCTACGGGCGCACCTTTCTGTGCGATCAGCGAGCGCTCATTCCGCGGCCTGAGACGGAGACCCTGGTGGAATGCGCGCTGGAGATATGCAGTGAACTAGACCCTGAAGACATCGTGGTCGATGTGGGGACCGGCAGCGGGGTGATTGCTATCTCGCTGGCGCTGGCCTGTCCGCACGTCCGCGTGTGGGGCACCGACCTCTCCCCGCAGACCCTGCAATTAGCCCGTGCCAACGTCCGGCGGCATCGGGTGAGCGACCGGGTTCGCCTGGCCGAGGGCTCCGGCCTGGCGCCGCTGCGCGAGGTGGGCCTGGCGGAGCAGGTGGCAGTCGTCGTGAGCAACCCGCCCTATGTCCGGAGTGCCGAACTGCCAGGGCTGGCGCCGGAGATCAGCCGCTGGGAGCCGCACCTGGCCCTGGACGGCGGTCCCACCGGGCTGGCCGCCTACGAGACGATACTGGCGGACTGCCTCCGGCTTCCTCGCTTGCGGGCGATCCTGCTGGAGGTCGGCTATGATCAAGCGGAGGCGGTCTGTGCGCTGGTCGGGGAGGCCCTGCCCGGCTTCATCTGCACGGTGCGTCCCGACCTGTCCGCGATCCCGCGGGTCGTCATCGGGCGGCGCGAACTTGTCACCTCCCACGGGCCTTCGGTAGGGGTTGAGACTGCGGCTCTGGTCGCGGGAGAGGTGTCCTAGTGCCGGAAGTGCTCCATCTGAGCGAGGTTTCACCCGAAAAGGTGCTGGCTCGCTTTGTGGAGGTTGCTTCGGCGGGCGGCCTGCTTATCTTCCCGACGGACACAGTCTACGGCCTGGCGGGGCGCGCCGACCTGACTCCGGCCGTGGAGGCCCTTTTCGCGGTCAAGCAGCGCCCGGCCGAACTGCGCTTGCCTGTCTTGATAGGCTCTCTGGAGGAGTTGCCCAGGGTAGTCTCCTTCTGGCCTCCGGGGGCGGCGGCCCTGGCGGAAGCCTTCTGGCCCGGCCCGCTGACCTTGGTGGTGCCGGCGGCCCCAGGCCTCTCGCCTCTGGTCACGGCCAGGGGCGATACGGTGGGCGTCCGCATGCCCGACCACGCCGCCCTGCGCAGTTGGCTTTCCGCCTGCGCCTTTCCCGTGGCGGTGACCAGCGCGAATCTCAGCGGGAGTTCGCCGGCGGTGCGGCCGGAGGAAATCCCTCCAGAGTTGGCGAAGTTCGTGTCGCTGATCCTCGACGGCGGCCCTTGCGCGGGGGGACGAGCCTCCACGGTAGTGGAGGTCGAGCCTAGCGGCTGGCGGCTCTTGCGCCCGGGTCCGGTATCCGCCGAGGACCTCCGTCGAGTCTGGCCTGCTTAGGGGGGCGGAAGCATGAAGATCGGCCTGGTCGGCCTTCCCGGCAGCGGCAAGAGCACGGTCTTTCGCACGCTCACCGGCAAGCATGACCACCTGGGCCATGCCGGTGATGTGGCAGTCGTCCATGTTCCCGACCCCCGCACCGAACGCCTCGCCGCAATATACGGCTCCCAGCGAATCGTCCAGCCCGAGATTACCTTCCTCGACCTGATGGCGGTGCGTCGGGGCGACGGCGCCGCTGGGGAGGCGCTCGACCTGGTGCGTCTGGCCGGTGACGCCGACGCTTTCGTTCTGGTGCTGCAGTGCTTTGGCGATCTTGACTATGCGGGCAATCCCCTCCGGCCGGGAGCGGACTTCGAGGCCGTCCTCCTGGAGATGGCGCTCACTGACCTGACCATCGTGGAGAACCGCCTGAAACGGATCGCTGCTCGAGGCGGTAAGCGGGAGGCGCATGAGCACTGGGAGGAGGAACTCCTGCGGCGCTGCCAGGCGCATCTGGCGGCGGGCGGGTCCCTGCGGGATTTGCCCCTGAGCGAGGACGAGGCGAAACATCTGCGCGGCTTCTCCTTGGTCACGCTCAAGCCCTGGCTGATGGCCTGCAACGTGGCCGAGGATGACCTCACCGGCCAGCGCTGCAGCGAAGTCCATCGTCTCTGCGAGCAGCGGGGCTTGCCCTACCTGGACCTCTGCGCGACGCTGGAGGAGGAGATCGGGCAATTGCCCCCGGAGGAGCAAGCCAGTTTCGCCGCTGACTTCGGGCTGACGGAACCGGCGCGCGAACGGCTGCTGCACCTCGTCTACCGGCTGATGCGCCTGGTTACCTTCTTTACGGTCAATGAGAAGGAGGCGCACGCCTGGACCATCACAGCGGGAGCGACGGCATTGGCCGCTGCCGGCAAGGTCCACAGCGACATGCAGCACGGCTTTATCCGGGCGGAAGTCATCCCCTTCGCCTGCCTCGACGAGATGGGGTCCGAGAAGGTTTGCAAGGAACGCGGCCTCATGCGCGTGGAAGGACGCGACTACGTCGTCCAGGACGGCGACGTGCTGTACATTCGCTTCAGCCGTTAGAGGCTGCGTCAGTACCGCTACTGCTGAGGGAGCGCCCGACACACGGGCCACCTGATGCCCCGTCGGGCAAGAGATAAGGACTGTCCGTATGCTACAACTACGTGCTGAAGTTACCCCGCGCCGGGCCATGATTTACATGACTGGCGCGCTGTGTACGCAGCCGGCTCAGATCCTGCAGAGCCGGCACGCCGCCCGCGTCATCCAGGGCTATCTCAACCAGTTGGTGGCGCGGGAGTCGGAGGAACTGTCGCTTTTTCAGGGCCTGGACGTACGAGGGGAGGAGAACCGCCCTTCGCCGGCGGCGGAGCAACTAGCGAGGCTGCTGGCGCTGTTGGTGGACATGCGCCCCGAGGAGGTGCGCATCAAGGCTCCGGATGTGGCGGGGCTGCTCCGGGATCCTCTCGGTCTTGCCGAACTGGTGGAGCGGCTCTACGACTACTGGCGCGGCCTGGAGCGCTACCTGATCTTTGAGGGCGGGGCCGACGAGTCGCGCGACCGCGCCGTGGAAGGGCACATGCCCTTCATCACCAACAACCAGGACCTCACGGCGCTGGTGCGGGAGGCCTACCGCCGGATTGAGCGCAGCCTCCGCGGTCACTGGCCGCGGGTGTATCGCCAGGTGCCGGCCGGCGCTAATATGAGCCTGCTGATTGACGAGGTGCACTGGCCCTGCCCCGGCGGAGACTATGAGACGCTCCGTCCTATCCGCATGGTGCGCCTGGCGCTCCTAGTGCTCCCTGTCATCCTGTACCCGCGGCGCACGGCTCGGCAAGGCAAGATTGTCCAGGTTGATCGCAATCCGCTCCACGGTGTGACTTTGGACCCCGCCGAGTGGCTGTGCCTGCCCTTGCGTGTGGGCGAACTCAACTTCCAGGTCTACTTCGACCGGGAGTACCTGGCGTTGGCCACCAGCCTGGTCAATCTCTTCGAACTCTCCGGGCACGTGGAGGCCCGCTGCAAACCGGACGGCATCTTGCTCTTCGGCCTGCCCGAGGCGGCCATGGGCGGAGAGCGGACCGTGTTCTACATTGATGAGCAGGAAGAGATCGTGGTCGGCGGCGTGCTCAAGTGCGAAGAGGTGGACTACTTCGGGTACTTCAAGAAGATGATCCTCACCCTCCACAATGTGGTCATGATGCGCCGGGGGCGGCTGCCCTTGCACGGCGCTATGGTGCGGTTGCGGCTGCGCCGGGGCCCGGCCGTGGGCATCGCAATTGTGGGGGACAGCGGGGCAGGGAAAAGCGAGACGTTAGATGCCTTCCAGACGCTGGCCGCCGATTGGGTCTCGGACATGACCATCATCTTCGATGACATGGGTACCCTCGCTCTGGGAGAGCAAGGCGGCCTGCGCGGCTACGGCACGGAGATCGGAGCCTTCGTCCGGTTGGATGAGATTGACCCCGGCTATGCCTTCGGCCACCTTGACCGCAGCATCCTGATGAATCCGCATCGCTGGAACGCCCGCGTAGTCCTGCCTCTGACCGAGTACAAAGATGTGGTCGCTGGCCACCCGGTGGACATGCTACTCTACGCCAACAACTACGAGCCGGTGGATGAAGAGCACCCTCCGATTGAGTTCTTTGCGACTCCCGAGGAGGCGCTGGAGGTCTTCCGCGCCGGTTATCGCGCCGCCAAGGGTACTACCGACGAGCAAGGCCTGGTGCGCTCTTACTTCGCCAATCCCTTCGGCGCGGCCCAGATGAAAGAGGTGCACGAGGGCCTGGCTCGCAAGTACTTCCAAGCAGCCTTCGACTCCGGC
>CALFVE010000186.1 GCA_937928475.1 uncultured bacterium
TTGCCGTCGAAGAGGGGATTGCCAAAGCGATCAAAGCCGACGGGGGCGGTGCGCCAGACGGCGTAGCCCCGCGGGCTGTGCCCGGACATCCAGGTCAGCGAGAGATCGTCCAGCCAGGTATCACCCCAGTAGGGAGTGGAGGTCGGCGGCATGGTGGGGTTGTCAAGGTACTCGCTCTCCTGAAGTCTTCCATCGCCGTTGGCGTCGTGCCACCAGTACCACTTCTCGAAGAGGCGCTTGGGGTAAGGATTGCTCAGATTGCCGGTGCCCGCCGGAATCAGTCCGGCCGAGGGAATCCACTCATCGCCCTGCTGTCGGTAGAGCATGTACCCGTACCGATTCCAGATCGTCCGCGCAAAGGCCAGGTACTTGCGTCCCTGGTAGTTGATGATCTGTGGCCGGGCCATCCCACCCGGGAAGTGTCCCCACCAGTCCGGGTCCTCGCGCGTCCAGCAGACCTGCGGCCATACCGCGTCCAGTTCCCAGGCGCCGCTGCCGTAGTCCACCCGGAAGCGCGCTAACCCGCGGCCCGTGTAGGTGCCGTAGAGGGGTACGTAGACATGTTCGGGGCTTTCCGGATCTGCGCAGTAACCCGCGTCGCCGCTTATGCCCAGGAACCACTCTCGGAGCAGTCGGCCGTCAGTGGACCATTCGCTCACCCTTCCCAAGGAGCGCTCCACCACCAGCAGGCGATCTCGTCCCTCGGGCGGAGTCCACAGGGCCAGTTTGCCCGGCGACATGAACACGTGATGGTCATAGTGTCCTGGTCGCTGCGCCGTAGCGCGAGCGAAGCGGTGGATGACCCGCCCGGTGGCGTCCAACCGGTAGACCTGGTTCCCGCGAATGTCACTGACGTAATAGAAGCCGTGGCGGTCAGCCTGGACGTCAAAGAGAGCCGGCGGCCAGGGGGGCAACTCGGGGTTGGCTTTCTCTTCGGGACGGGGATAGCGCACTTCCGAGATCACGAACCGGCGCTGCAAGCGCCCGACTGGCATCCCGGCCTCGAGCAGCACCTCACTGATAACCAGGTTGCCGCGCATGTCTTGGTGGAGGATGACCAGGCGCTTGCCCCCGACCACGCAGATGCCCTGCGGATTGCGTACCGGAATCCGTGCCAGTTCCTCCGCCGACTCTCCCGCCAGCACGCGCACGTCCTGCACCTCGCCGGTCTGCGCCAGGTAGACAAAGCGCCGCCGGCTGGCCGGGTCCCGCCAAGCGGTCAGAGCGGTGAGGTCACTCTCGGGTCGGAGGGTCTTGGAAAACTTGTTGACACCGGGGGTGTCCCCAAAGGCCCCACCGTCTACGCGGTAGACCATCCTGACGCCGCCCTCGCCCGGCCAGAAGCAATCCGCCCAGATCGCCTCCCCGTCGGTAGCCACCGAGGAAGTTGGCCCCTGCGCGTAATAATTTTTCACCACCTGATGCCAGTTGATCGGCTTGTTGAGGTCCACCAGCCAGCAGGCGTCGCCCTCCAGGTACCGGGAGATGAAGGCGGCGATCCCGTTCTCTCCGACCGCCACCGCGGTGATGGTGCCGTCGCCGGCTGCCCAGAACCAAGGCAGTCGGTCGTCCTCCTGCCGGGTGGGGAACCAGGAGTCGCCGGGCGCGGCCGTCAGGCGCGGGACGAGGGTATGCCACTCGCCGGTGATCGGCCACTGGCGGGCGGGCATGTAAATCCCCTTGACCCCGTATCGGCCGGGGGGCAGCGGCATGAAGTTGTCATCCAGCCCGTTCCACTCTTCTTCGAAGATGCCCTGATTCTCGGCCGTCATCGTACGCACCGCGCCGCAGATCGGCTGGCTCACGATCCAGTCGGGGTTGTCGGGATCCGTCAGCGCCAAGGACACGCGGTAGGTCTGCGGCAGGGGGCCCGTAGACGGCAGTCGGTAGCGGATCTTCACCGAACTGGCCGGCTTGCGCCCGGCCAGTTTCAATTCCCAGGCGGCCGGCGGCAGGCTCAGGTTGCCGGTCTTTTCCAGGTAGAGCGGGCCCCAGAGGTTGGGCGAGCGATAGTAGGCCTCGCCGGGCACCGCTCCGACGACTACGTTGTCCGCCACCCGGTGCAGCGGGAAGCCGCCCGACCCTTCGCCCCAGAGCAACTCCACGCCGCAAGTGAACTGCTCCCCCGGCTGATAGCGCCGGGTGTCGGTTATCAGGCCCCAGGGCAGCTTGAACTCCTGCACATACCCCTTGCCGTCGGCATCCTTGAGGAAGGCCATCTCCGCGCCTTCCTCCAGTTTCCAGCCCTCCACTTGGAAGAGTTCTTTCAGCGGGCCGCCGAAAGGCTCCGACAGGCTCTTGCCGTAGGCCAGGCTGATGTGCGGCTCCTCATTGGCAGCGTAGTACCAGGCAGTGACGCTGGTGATCTTGTCGGTGATGATGCGCAGGTGCATGGCGTCCCCGGCCCAGCCGAAGGTGTCCGTCTTGGGGTTGTGCACATTCCCCATCGGCACCGGGTCCTTGAAGTGGATGGCGCAGTAGAGATAATCCTCATCATACATGAGAGCGACTTCGCCCGAGTAGGTGTCGCGCAGAGTCTCCACATCCGAGCAGAGGAGAATCTTCCCCGACAGGTCCCAGTCACCCAGCCTGCCGTCAATGGCGACCGGTCCGGGGGGCGGCACCGCGTGAATCCCGAAGTTGAGGGTAGGCGTCGCTCCCGCCGGAACCGGCCACAGTGTGCAGGAGGCTAGCAGGCAGCAGAGGATGGGGACAAGTCGGCACATTGCTCGGGCTCCTTTCGCCAGGGAAGTTGCGACCAAGCGCGGCCCGCTCGCCGCCGCGGTCCCGCTGGCGAGGTTATGGCGCTTCATTGTCAGTTGCCAGGTCTTCGCTACTCTTACCGGGAGCATCAGGACGTCGGGCGGGCCCAAGGGCAGTGCTCAGTTTCCTCACGGTCTTTGGCGCCTCCTCCTACCGAGGGGGCACCCTCCCCCAACCGGCTCCAGGTTCGTGGGGCGCGGACTCCTCCCAGGCTCTCTTGGGCAGCTCAGTGGCTCCCACTGCGACTTGGTGATCTCCACGCAGCCGAGATCGCTGAGTTCATCGCTGACACGGGGCGCCCGGAAAATGAACAGGTGGAAGGGTTTCGGTGTTCTCTGCGGGGTTGAAGGCACAGTGCCACTTGCCGGGAGGAATGTAGAACACGTCGTGGAGGTCCGCGTCGTAGACCTCGTTCTCGATGACCCTCTTGCCTTGACCTCCCGACCAGGTAGTTCTCGTCGGCGTGGTCGTGCAGGTGGATGGGGAATCCGTACCCCGGCTCGATGGAATGCATGTCGAAGTCCACGTGCTGCTGCGGAAAAGCCGCCAGGTTGATAGGGTGGTGGCGGGGATAGCCGGGGAAGTGATGGCGGAAGCCGGACCAGAACGGGTTGCCTTTGAAGCAGGCCATCTTCTCCAGTTCCTGCAGTTTCTCCCTCACCGGCTCGGTCGCCGCGCGCACCGGGGCCGCGAACACTGGAGGTGTTACTGTAGCAGGCTGCTACGGCCTCAAGGCCTGTTCCCGCGGGAACCACTGCGCGGTCGTTAGCAGGCGCGGCGGAAGTGCCCCAGGTCACTGCGGAATTCCAGCCCCAGGACTTGCTGGGCGCGCCCGACATTGCAGTACTGCTCGGCGCCCGGGGCGATATGCAAGACCTCGTGGCCGAGGTTCGGCTTCTCCGCCGCCAGCAGACACGCCTCGGCGAGATCGTGGCGGCATACCCAGCCCAGGCGCCACGGGTGGGTATCGGGCCCGAGCCGCTCGCGATGTCGGCCCAGCCCCAGACGACCGTCCACGATGTAGTCGGCCCGCAGCACGATGGTGCTCATTCCGAAGGCATCATGAAACTGGCGACACATCTCTTCCTGGAGCCGCTTGCAGATGCCGTACAGGTCGCCCTCGGGAGAGCGCACCTCCGCGTCGAAGAACAGGCCCCGGGGATGGATGGTCATGCAGGAGCCGACGTGTACCACGCGTCCAATGCCCTCCCGGCGAGCCGTCTCGAGCACGTTCCATAGGCCCTTGAGGTTGACCAGAAAGGGCTGCGGGTCATGCTCCACGTCGGTCCCGGGGTAGTAGACGGCGGTGTGGATGACCGCGTCCATGCCGGCCACGGCGCGGGCGACGGCGTCGAAGTCGCTGAGGTCGCCGTGAATCACCTCGCCGCCAGTCCAGTCGCCGTCCAGGTCCCGCCACTCCTCCCAGGCTTCGGGTCCGCGATCAAATGCCCGTATCTCCGCTCGATTCACGGACGCAGCCAGGATGGCCCGTCCGAGCCAACCAGCAGCGCCGAAGACAACGATCTTCATGATCTTCATCGTGCCCCTTATGCGTGACTTGCTGTCCGAGGTCCGCGCCGCGCGCAAGACAGCGCCCGTCGCTTCCCGTCGAAAAGGATTTCCGGTGGCCTCGCTCTTCCGCGGGTTGTTCAGCGCGAGCCACCGGGAATCCTGGCCTGGGGGCAAAGGACGACAAGTTGCCCACATCCGCTCGCTTTCCCTGTGACGGGGTTGGAGGCCTCCCTGGTCTTGCTTCCTTGCCGCAGAGGCGCGAGGGCGGCAAAGTGGGGGAGAGGGCAAAGGAGGTCAAACGGGCAGTTGCCCGTTTACTGCTCCTTCTCACGTGGGAACTTCCTGCAACGTGCCGCCCAGAAAACCGGCGAGCACACTGTGCACCAGGTCGCCCTCCGGGCTGGGCGGAACCTGGGCCAGGATGGCCAGCCGGTCGGGCTCCACGCGGTATTCGGTGGCATGCGCACGCCCCCAGCGCAGCCCGCCGAGGCAGCATCCACCACTGCCGGGTAAGGGGCCTGTCCTGAGAGCCAGTGACCGATGGAAAAGCGGAGCATCCCACAGGTCACGCTGAGCAGATACGTTGCGCGGCCCGGCCCTACGCGCCGGCTGCACGGCTTGGCGACAGGACTTGGACCGAACTGGGGCTGGTGCCGGGGGTGGGAGTCGAACCCACAC
>CALFVE010000187.1 GCA_937928475.1 uncultured bacterium
GCAGGGCAGCCACTGCCGCCTGTGCCCAAGCGACAGTGCCTCCGTCGGCTGGCGCAAATTGTACCAGACCCAAGCCAAGGTCCGCCTCCTGAGCAACGCTATCGGCGACCACGCAGGGCAGACCTGCCGCCTGCGCCTCCACGACGACAACCGGCAATCCTTCAAGTAGGGAGGGCAAGAGCAGCACGTCCGCCCCCTTCATGAGCTCAGGCACATCGCGCCGAAGTCCCAAGAAGTGCACGCATTGGGCAAGTCCCATCCGCCGGCTACGTCTTTCCATCGTGTCAAAGAGCGGCCCGTCTCCCACGACAACCAGATGCGCAGCGGGTAGCTGACGAACTACCGCAGCGAATAGACCAAGGAGGAAGGGCAGTCGCTTGCGCCTCACCAGCCGTCCCACGTAGGCGAACAACGGAGTCTCCGGACTCAGCGCCAGAGCATTGCGAATCCGATTGCGGGCCTGCGCACCCACCGCGAACCTACTCAGGTCTATCGCATTGGGGATTATCCTTACCCGCGGGTCACTCCAGCACGCCCGGCCAAACAGAGCCTGCGCCGCGGGCCGTGAGCAGGCGAACATGTGCGTGGCATGCGAGCGAAGCAGACGTCGCATGTACCAACGAAAGCCCCAGCGCAGCGGGCCTGGAATGTGCTCATCGCCAGCCAAGTGTGAGTGTGCTATCCGAATGGGCACCCCCTTTGCAGCCGCCATGCGCAAGACGAACCCACTGAAGAGAAAGCTGTGGCTATGCACGGCTGCGAAGGGACCCTCGGAGTCCAAGAGCAAGCCGATAGACCTCAAACACGCGGGCAGCGCACTCATGCGCGGTGCAGGGTAGGCTAACACCCTGCCGCCCAATGCTCGAATTTCCTCAGCATAATCACAGCGGGCCCCCTTGTAGAGAGCGAAGTCAAACTGAACGCGCGAGCGATCAATGTTCCGGTACAAATTCATCACGAAGTTCTCGGTGCCGCCGCTCTGCTTCATCCAACTGAGGAAATGCAGAACTCGCCGCGGCTTGGCTGCTGAGACCCCGCTCATTGCATTTCCCTTCCTTCCTTGCGGGCCTGTCGTTCAGGGTGTCGCCGGCATCGAGACCAGCGCGAGATGTGCCCTGCTCCCCCCGGGCTCACTGGTACATCAGTCACCAGAGCAGTGCGGCCACCAACCAAGTGCCCCTCATATTCATCGGATGCCGCGCTGGGCGGCAGAAACCCGCGGAGGCGGGGCAACCTTGCGCCCATGTCATTGTGTGAGCATCCATGTGTTGTGGCCAACCAAGCAGCGAGGAGGCGCGCAGGCCAGCGGGGCCGCACCTTGCCACGAGTCCGCCAGAATCTTGACCCCGACCCAACGCGAGACCTCGGATATCCCCTAAAGCCGCACCGCGGTTACGTACTCCCAGATGCTCTACCAGAAGCTAGTTGCTCTGAGCCACGGCCCTAGCGAGATTGAGGCCGAAGCCGGCGGGCGTACCCTATTGATGTTTCGTTTTGCGTGCTGCTGGGCAGGATGTCTGCACGGCCTTCCACAAGGCCCTCACCACCTCCCCTACCTGCTCCCTCGTCAACCGATTGTAGAAAGGCAGCGCAACGGTGCGGGCGGAGACGCTCTCCGTGACCGGGAAGTCGCCCTCCCTATGGCCGAGCAGCGCCCGCAGGTGCGGCTGCAGGTGCAGCGGCGAGAAGTAGTCGCTGCAGCCGATGCCCTGGGCGCGCAGGGCGGCGAGGATTGCGTCACGGTCGGCCCGCGTGTACCCCTCGACCAGGCGCACCACGTAGACGAACCAACTGGTCTCCGCGCCGGGCTCGTCGGGTGCGGGCGTCTGCACCTCCGGCAGGTCGGCCAAGGCCTCATTGTACCAGTTGGCCACCCGTCGGCGCGCCGCCAGCATCTCCTCCAGGCGCGCTAGCTGCGCAATCCCCAGGGCGCAGTTGAGATCGGAGAGGCGGTAGTTGAAGCCCAGCCGCCCGTGCTGGAGCCAGCCGGCGCCCTCGTCCCGGCCCTGGTTGCGCATACTGCGGCAGAGCGCGGCGATCTCCTCCCGATCGGTAACAATCATCCCGCCCTCGCCGGTGGTCATCTGTTTGTTGGGGTAGAAGGCGAAGCAGCCCACATCCCCTAGCGCCCCGCAGCGCGCCCAGGTCCCGCCGGCCCGCCGATAGCGCGCGCCCAGGGCCTCGCAGGAGTCCTCAATGAGCAATAGGCCGTGTCGCTGGGCGATCTCCCGCAGGCGGTTCCAGTCGGCGGGCCGCCCGAAGAGATCCACGGCCAGGATGGCTTTGGTGCGGGGGGTGATCGCCGCCTCGACCAGGCCCACATCGAGATTCAGGGTAAGCGGATCAATGTCCACGAAGACCGGCCGCGCGCGCTCGTACAGCAGGCAGTTGGCCGAAGCCACAAAACTGAAGGGCGTGGTGATGACCTCATCCCCCTCGCCGACGCCCAGGGCGCGGACGATCAGGTGCAGGGCGCTGGTGCCGCTGCTCACTGCCACGGCGTACTTGCAGCCTACATAAGCCGCCATCTTCTCCTCGAACTCGGGCAGTTTGGGCCCCAGGGAGAGCATGGGCGTGCGCAGGACCTCGACAACCGCCTGAATGTCGGCTTCGGTTAGGTCAGGTTGAGAGAGAGGGATCTGCATCATGCTCAGGCGCCACAAACCTCACCGACGGCACGCCCGGCCGGGTGGCCCGGGTCAGTGAATCAGCGTTTGCCACAGAATCCGCAGGTCGTCGCAAAGCGAGCAGCGCTCCAGATACTCCAGGTTGATCCTCACCTTGTCCGGCCAGATGACTTCATCGTTGTACCTTACGGGGTCCGGTTGTTGCGCGAGCAACTCCTCCTCGTTGCGGTAGGCAAGCGTGGCGGGCCCCGTGATTCCGGGGCGCAGTTCCAGAAGTCGCCGCGCCTCACCTTCCAGTCGGTCAGCATAGCCGGGCACATCCGGCCGGGGGCCGACCAGACTCATCTCCCCCGCCAGCACGTTCCACAGTTGCGGCAGTTCGTCGAGTTTCCAGCGCCGCAGGAGACGCCCGACCGGGGTCATGCGCGCGTCGCCAGCCACCGTAACGCTACTGTCCCCGGGCGGGCGCACCACCATGGTGCGGAACTTCTTGATGCGGAACAACCGCCCGTGCCGGCCCACCCGCTGCTGCACGAACAGCACCGGCCGCCCCGAGGTGGTCCAGATGGCGATCGCGACCAGCGCCATCGGCAGGGCGGCCAGCGCCAGACCCCCAGCGGCGCAAACAAAGTCGAAGAGCCGTTTGCCGAAGCGACGGTACATGCTTCCTCACGCCGCCGCCTCCGGGCGACGTCGGGCCATTCGCCCTCCCGCCGCCAGGCAGGCCAAGCCCGCCAGGAAGGGCAGCGCCTGCAAGGCGCGCAGTAGCACGGCCAGGCGGAGGCTGTAGGGATGCGACTGGCTCAGGCTTCCGTGCCGCATGGAGAATAGCAGGTGGCTAACGAAGTCGTTATTGCGCAGCATCTCCTCGTCGAGGGAGACCACGGCCTCCCGAACGGGCCCGTCGAGGTCCCAGATGGTCAAGGTGAGCGTTGCCGGCTGTCCTGTGAGCACCGTCTGGGCCTTGGCGGCCAGCAGCCGGTAGCCCACGAATACCGGCGAAAACTGCGGCCAGAAGTAGGTATCCACCGGGTCCAGGGACCCTCCCCGCTGAGCAACAACCCGCAGGGGCCATTGATAGGCGCCCGGTCGGAGCAGGACTCCGGGCACCTGCACGAGCAGCCCCACTAGCCCCAGAAGCACGGCGGCGCGCCAGCGCGAGGCTTTCGCCCGAAGGCTGGTCATGTCCACCATCGCGGCGGGCAGAAGCAACAGCACGGTCAGCGGGAACAGGTATCGGGGTCCCCAATCTCCCCAGTCTCCCGGCCAGCAACGGAAGGAACCGTAGACCAAAAGGAGAGTGAGGGTAGCGAAGAGCACGAAGTTGCGCTCCGGCCGCCATTGCCGGCTCGCGTGCACGAGCCCCCATACCCCCAGCACGAGCGGCGGGCTGAACAGAAACAGGCTGCGCCCGGAACTGAAGAGCAGCCCCCACAGGCCCACGTACAGGGGCCCCAACGGCTGCGAGCGGTAGCCGAAGGGGTACTCCGGACTGAACCGGTGCAAGTTCAGCCAGACGAGCCCCAAAACTCCCGCCAACACAGGGAGAGCGAAGAGGACCATCGCACGCCGGCGCAGCCGAGGAGGCAGCCCTCGCGACCGCTGGTAAGCATACAGAAGGCAGGCTGGCATCAGCACAGCCTCCTGCACACGGGCGAACATAATGAGCGCGGCGCAGAGGCCGGCGGCGAAAAAGGCCGCTAGCGGGCGGACAGGCATCGGGGCAGTCAGAAACCAGACGACCGCCAGCAGCAAGCATGAGAGGAGGCTCAGGTACGAGGAGGACTTGCTCATGCCCCAGGCCATGGTCGCAAAGACCCACAGGAGAACTGTGCCCCAGGCCCAGCCCGGCGACTGTGAGATCCGAAGCGTGAGGGAGAAGAGCAGGGCCGCGGCGAAGGCGTAGAGCAAAGGGTCGTACATCCCGGTTAAGAGATGCTTGACAGCACCGGCGGCGCCCTCTTCGGAGGGGCCGGTCGCCAGGCGCGCCAGCGTATAGAAGGGCACCACCACTACCGCCCACAGCAGTCCGGTAGTGGCGTGCCGCTCGCCGCGGGCGTTGACGAAGGTCGGACCGATGCGGTCGGTGGAGACCTCCTCGCCGGTGGCATCAATGGACAAGTCGCCGGTCTCCAGCAGACTCTTCGCGGTGAGATAGGCCTGGCCGTAGGTGCTGCCACCTTCCCCAGAAAGGGTGGCGCAGTAGAGGAGGAAAACCCCTAAGGCGAGCAATCGAGCGGGGCACCGCACGGACGACGCGGTCGTGGCCCTACCCTCAGCGGGGGCTGCACACCGATTCAGGCCACGGGCCAAACGCCGTGTGTTGCGTAGCAGCCGGATTACAGTCCTGAGGCGGAGCAGATGAATACCCCCATGCGCTCACTTGCTAGCGAACACGTACACGCGATTGCTGCTTTCGCACGGCTGCGGATCGAGCCTATAGGTCCTCCAGAGGTTGGCATTACGCAGAATGCTCAACGCATCCGAGAGAACGGGGATACGTCCAGCCCGACTCGTGCTGTGACGCAAGTTCCGCACAAATCTCATATACTGCTCCTCGCAGTTCCCGCAAAACCTCATCTCGACCTCGTATTCCTCAAATAGAGCCGTCAGCTCCGCTTGGGTGGGTAGACCGTATTCCACGTGCTCCCGCAGGTAGTCGTGGTCTCGCCCATGCACCTCTTTGTATGCCTCCAGGGCTTGGCGCTCCAGGCGTTTATGAGTCTCAGAGCCATAAGGGGTGGCCAGGATGATCATGGTCTGCGCCACTCTGCACAACTCAGCGACAAAATAGGGGCGCTGCGCTCGCGGCAGGTGCTCCAGAGTGTCAAGGCTCACCACGGCCTCGAACGCACCATCTGAGAAGGGTAAACGGTGCCCGCCGTACCTCAGGTCCCCCCGCTCTGCAATGTTGATTGCCAAGCATTTTGCCGAAGGCAAGAACCTGCGCAAAAGCCCTTCTCCGCCCACGTCCAACACGGACCTCACTCCTGCCCCGCGGAGTCTTTGCGCTGCAACCCAGTGCCGCTCATACGTGTCCCGAGGTTGCAGGAAGAGTGGGAGTCTCATGGCTGGCCTTTCTAGCTCCCAAGGTCTCTAACCGGAGCCCCTCGACCGCCGGGCTGCCGCATGGAGCAGTCTAAGCACCTCTCGCGCCGCTCGCAACAGCAGCGAACTGCGCATTAGCACGGGCAGGTCCACCACCCGCGCGCCGAACTTGCGTTTGTACTCGCGCACGCCGGTGAGGTCATAGTGAGTCAGGCCGCGCTTGGCCGCCTCGCAGAAAGCGAAGTAGCGCCGCAGCTCGTTGGGGTGGCACTTCAGGTCCGCCGGGTCCTGCCCGGCCGCGCTGCCGAAAGAGTGGAGCCAGCCGTTGCCGACCAGGTCCAAGCCCGTGGCCAAGCAACGGTCGTCCTTCATCACCTTGACACAGATCAGCCTCCCCGTCGGCATCAACAAGTCCCACAGCCGGCGCACCCGCTCGCGCGGGTAGGTAGGCTGCAGGTTGCGCTTGGCGAACACCGCCTGCAACTGGTCGTAATACAGGTCTACAAACTCCGGCTCCGTCGCCGCCACCGCGTGGAGACCGGCCCGCTCCGCCAGGCGGACATTGCGACGGCCTTCCTTGGTGAAGGCGGCCAGGATCGCCTCCGGATCGCCGGCCACCTCCGCCAGCTGGGTCTCGTAAGCATACCGCCGGAAGCCGGCGCCAACCGCGGCGTTGGCATCGAGCAGATTGTGGCGGATTTCAACGTGGGCAAATCCGTCGCGCCTGAGCGCCCGGCCGATACTGCGGAAGAGCGCTTCCTGGTCCACGCTGCGACTTACCACCGGCCCCAGATACGCCGTCGTCCACCCCGGCAGAGGCGAGCCGAAAATGCGGACAGGGCCTTTCTTGAGCGCGAAGCCGGGCAAGTAACCGACCAGGCTGTCGTCTTCGAGAATCCGGTAGACCCGCCGCTCCACCGGCTGGGTCTGCGCAATGAACTCTAGCCACGCGGCGGTATGATAGAGGTGCCAAAGATCGAAGCGGGCGATCTCGGCGTCCCACTCGGAGGCGGAGGCGAATTCACACGGCTCCAGTTCATACATGACAGACCGCTGTGTTTTCCGGCGAAACGCCGTTATCCGCTGCCTCGCCTCACTTTCTGCCAGAGCCAGCGCAACTCCAAGCGGTGCAGTTCCCGCCCGGGAATCGGACGCGGAGGCGCGCCGGCCTGCAAATGCTCTAGCAGCGTGGCCACGGGCACAAACCACCCCTTCTTCCGCGCCAGCCGCCGCATCAGTCGCTCGAACTCGGGACGCAGGCGGCCATTCTCGCAAAAGCCCTTGGCGAAGTGCGTGTATACGATGCAGACCCCGCCTTGCGCCTCCAGGCGGTCCTGATTCTCCTCGCGCAGCAAGCGGCAGAAACCCGTGACCGTGGCCCCGTCGCTGCTGCTGAACCAGGCGTTCACGTAGGGCTTGGCCGGGTCGTGGTAGGGCAGCGTCGGATTGAGCAGGTCCAGGTTGATTTCGTCGAAGACGAAGTTGCGGACATACCGCAATCGCTCTCGACACAGGTCGCCCCAGAACCAGGGCGAGCCCTCGACGTGGCCCTGGAACCAGCCCCGCCGGCGATAGCGCGTCGCTAGGTTATAGGTGGTCCGCAGCAGCGGGCGGCTGAGCCGGGCCTCCCCCCAATAAAGGTTCTCGCGGTTATCGTGGTGATTGCAGTGTGTCTTCGGGTAGGTCCCCAGCAGCGCCGCGAACTCCTCCAGGCCCTGCTCCGTAATCTCCCGAGGTGAACTGTCATTACGCGCGTTGTGAAAACCGATCTCAAAGCCGTCTGCCTGCAGGCTGCGCACAAAGGCAAGATAGCCGCGGTCCTGCAAGGTCTCGCCGCCGATCTCGGCGCCGGCCACCTTCGCGAGCGGCCAAACGGACTTGGTCGCCAGGACGCCGATATCGCCGAGCAGCCTGTACACTGGCCCCACGTTGGCCTCGGTGGCCTCGTCGGTGTCGTCGAAGATGGCGAGAGCAAAGAT
>CALFVE010000188.1 GCA_937928475.1 uncultured bacterium
AAGCGTGGCAAGTGTGCACGATCACGAAGTTCTGGACCAGGCTGTTGCCGCCTTGGGACATGACCACGTCAAAGTCCCGCATGCGCACCCGCAACGCCGACAGTAGCACGATTAGCAGGGCCTGGAGAGTGCTGGAGCGGAAGGGGCACCACAGTCGGTGAACGGTAACCTCGGGGGGGATGTCCGCGGCGGAGAAGCAGAAGAGGTGGACCTCATGCCGGACGGCCAGCCGCGTAACCAGTTCGGCCGTCACGCGTTCTTGGCCCCCGCGCCGGTGAACGTGCTCGGCGATGAGGGCGATGCGCAGTCGCCGCGAGGGAGACGCCATGGTCATTTGGCGGGCACGGGCCCCCCGGCGCGGACTGCCCGTCGCACCGGCTGCCCAGCGGGGACCGGAGTGAGCTCCTGGGCCTCGATCTCGGGAAGACGGTAACTGATCGCGGCGAAGGCCCAAAAGAGCAGACCGCCGGGCGCCAAGTACAGGGCGCTCCCTACCGCCAGTTGGAAGAAGATGGAGATCGTCACCCCCAAACAGGCAGCGGCCACCAGGCGGTACTCGGAGGTACGGCACCGGCGGTAGGAAGCGAGGTTCATGCGGAATACGCGCCACAGCATCCAGAGCCAGAGGGCTACCCCGGGCACGCCCAGTTCGCGCAAGGCCCGTCCGTATTCATTCTCCACGAACCCGCCAGCCTCGCCTATGCGCAGGGTCTCGGCCCCTCCGAAGGCCTCGGCGCCGCGTCCAATCCCGATGCCGGTAGCCACGCCGATGCCCAGCGGATGCTGTTGCACCGACTCCCAGCCCTGCCGAAGGGGGATGGCCACCCGCGAGTAGATGCCCCGGGGACTCAGCATCTGCCGGTTGTAGCGGCGAGCGAAGGCCCCTCCGGCAAAGGAGTTGACGATCCAGGCCACGAGCAGGGCGATGAGCATCAGCGCGGCGATCACCCGGGGCTTGCGCATGAGCACCAGCAGCGCCAGTCCGCCCGCGACCAACCCCAGGAGAGGCGCGCGGCTGGCGCTGGTCCCCAAGCCTACCAGGCAGACCGCAGCGGCTGCGCCCGACAAGACTCTGAGCAAGCGGCCGGGCAGGAAAACGGCGCCGGCCAGCGTCACCACGCACGACAGGGACATGGCCGCGCCAAAAGCGCCGGGACTAACGAAGGTAGAGGTCGCTCGCACCGTCTGCCCGGGCGCCCCGAAGCGCCGGGCATAGAATTCGAAGCCGGGGCTGAGGCTGGTCAGGTGCCCGAACCCGATGCGGTACTGAATGATGCCGTAGATGCCGGTTAGCAGGCCCATCACCAGGATCAGGACCATCAACCTCTGCACGTTCTTGCGGGTCCGGACCATCTCGTGCACGACATAGGCGACCGGTATCCACACCACCCAGGTGCGGAAGCCGGCCAAGGCGACCCGGAAATCCGCCGTCGTCGTATTGAACATCTCGGCTGCGCAATAGACCACGAAGAGAAGGGCGGGTACGGTGAAGGGCATGCGCAGGGCCAACCAGCGGCGACGGCTTAGGCCCAGCCAGATCCAGCGGGTGAAGGCGATGAGCAAGAACACGTCTTTGATGAAAACCGACAACTTCGAGGGATCCAGGCCCTTGATGAACCCGTCCAAGAAACCCAGGGCGAGCAGGCAGCCGACCGCAACATCTAAAGAGGCTAACGAACCGACGACGCTGGCAAGGCCGGCGGCGATCAGGAAAGCCTTGGTCTGTTCCCCGTGGCCGATCATGCCGGCCAGCACGTAAGCGACCCCCAGACCGACAATCAGGGCCACTCCGACAAAGACCGACTGTGCGGCGTCAACCGATCGTCTCACGCTCTGGCGCTCCTGATTCCTGGCGGATGGTGTCGGCCGTGGTGGGATGAGCGGCCCGGCGGTAGTCCCGAATCCCCGCCAGCAGGCCCCGGCAGGTGGTCCACCACTGCTGCGTTGCCGCGCGCGGCTGCCGCCAGACGAGGCACAGGTATTTGACCAGGCCCAGCCGGTTGCCGCAGCCTATTCCAAAGGCATACATGAGGAAAGCCAGTCGCCGACCCCAGGGAAAATGCTTGAAGACAAGGTAGGCCCAGTTGTGGCTGTCCAGATAGACCTGCTCCGGGTGGTGCGTATCGCGATGGGTGGCGCCGTGACGCGGGGCCGGGTAGTGATCCACCAGCGCCTGCGGGTCGTAAAGCAGCCGGTAGCCGCGGGCTCTGACGGCCAGGGACAGATCGGTATCGTTGAGCGATCCGGAGCCAGTCCCCAGGGCCATGTTGGGATCCAGGGGAGGAACGGCGGCGCGGCGGAAACTCATGTTTGCCCCCTTCAGGTGCTCCACCTCGACGGGTCTGGGGGGAAACTCTAAATGGTGATTGCCTATGACCCGTCCCCACCGGGATATCCTTCCGACTCTTCTGCCCGGCCCTCCGCTGATGCTGCTTCCCCGGTGGACTACGTCCCGGCCTCCCACTCCGCCCACCGTCGGGTCGGCGTAAGGCGCGCTGAGACGCTGCAGCCAGTCTCGCCGCGGCACGCAGTCGTCATCGGTGAAGCAGACCACGTCGCCCTGCGCTTCGGCCAGGCCCGCGTTCATCTGGTGGATCTGGCCGGCCCGCGCTGACCAGACCAGGCGCAAGCCCAGGGCCTCCCGGTAAGGTGCGACCTCCGCCTCCAAGCCGTGCGCCTGCGGGTCTTCCTCGTGTACCACCACCAGCGTCTCGTGCGGCCGACGGTCTCCCCCGGCCAGCCCGGCCAGGCAGCGCAGCAGACTCTCTCGCCGCCCGTAGGTGGGGATGATCACTGTAAGCCGCAGGTTGTCAGCGGCCTGGTTCATCGCTTGGCAGGCGCCACCGCGCTTTTCGCTGCCGGCAGGACCTGGCGCAGGTAGCGCCCGGTGTGCGAGGCCTCTAGCTGAGCGACTTGTTCGGGCGTCCCTTGCGCCACCAACCGACCGCCGGCCTCGCCTCCTTCTGGCCCCAGGTCAATAATCCAATCGGCGCTGCGGATTACGTCCAGGTTGTGCTCGATTATAACCACGGTATTGCCGGAGTCAACCAAGCGCCGCAGGACCTCGAGGAGTTTCTCGATATCAGCAAAGTGCAGCCCAGTGGTGGGCTCATCCAGTAGGTACAGGGTCCCCGCCGTCTCTGGGCGGGAGAGTTCGCGCGCCAGTTTGAGCCGTTGGGCTTCCCCGCCGGACAGGGTGGTCGCGGGCTGGCCCAGGCGCACATAATCCAGCCCCACCTCGCAGAGGGTCCGCACGCCTCGGGCCACCCCGGGCACATTCTGGAACAAGTCCAGGGCCTCGCGGGCGGTAAGATCTAGCACCTCGCCGATGTTTTTCCCCTTGTACCGAACCTGCAGGGTTTCGCGATTGTAGCGCGTGCCCCCGCATTCCTCGCACGGCACGCGGATATCAGGCAAAAAGTGCATCTCCACCCGCCGGGTACCTTCGCCCGCACAGGTTTCGCAACGTCCGCCGCGCACGTTGAAACTGAACCTCCCCGGGCCGTATCCGCGTACCCGCGCCTGCGGGGTCTGCGCAAACAACTCGCGCAGTTGTGTGAACAGTCCCGAGTAGGTGGCCGGGTTGGAACGGGGGCTGCGCCCGATCGGCTTCTGGTCAATACTGACTACCCTAGAGAGGTATTCGGCGCCCTGCAGCCGCTTATATCGTCCGGGTCTATCCTGCGCGCGGTGCAGGCGCCGCCGCAGCGCCGGATACAGAATGTCATTGATCAGAGTGCTTTTCCCCGATCCGGAGACGCCGGTAACGCAGACCATCAATCCCAGCGGGATCTCGACCTCGAGGTCTTTGAGGTTATGTTCCGCGGCACCGCTTAGCCGCAGGACCCGCTCTCCCGGCTTCCGGCGGTAGGTCGGCATCGGCACCTGCTTCGCTCCGCTGAGATACTGCCCGGTGAGCGACCGGGGGTGGGCCAGCAGTTCCTCGACGGTTCCGGCAAAGGTAATCTCCCCGCCCTGCACGCCTGCCCCCGGGCCGAACTCCACCACATAATCGGCGGCGCGGATGGTAAGGGGATCGTGCTCCACCACAATCAGCGTGTTCCCTCGATCGCGCAGGCGCTTGAGCACCTCCAGCAGGCGCTCGTGATCGCGCGGGTGCAGCCCGATAGAAGGCTCATCGAGTATGTACAGGATGCCGGCCAGCCCGCTGCCCACCTGGTTGGCCAGGCGAATGCGCTGGGCCTCCCCGCCGGCCAGGGTCGGCGCGGGCCGGTCAAGAGTGAGATAGGCCAAGCCCACCTGCTCCAGAAAGTCCAGCCGCGAGCGCACGTCCCGGAGAAGCTCGTGTGTCACCACCTCCTGAGCGCCGACGAAGGACAAGCCGGCGAAGAATTCGCGGGCCTCAGCGATAGTCTGGGCGCAGACCTCGGCAATATTCTTGCCGCCTACCCGCACCGCCAGCGCCTCGGGCCGCAGGCGCGCCCCCCGGCAAGCCGGGCAGGGCTGGGGAGCGCGGAACTGCTCGTAGAATCCGCGCGAATGGCGCGAGGTGGCCTGCTCCAGCCGACGGTTGAGCATGGGCACGATCCCCTCGAAGGCGCGCTCGTAGGTAATCTCCCGCCCTTGGCTGGTAGTGTGCCGATAGGCTATCTTTTCCCCGTCCGAGCCGAACAGAATCACCCGCTGAGCGGTCTCCGGCAGTTCGTTCCAGGGAGCGGAGAGATCGAAGCCGTAGTGCTCCGCCAGCGCCTCCAGCATGCGGCGCGTCGGTGGCGCCGGTGGCGAGCCCAAAAGGTGCAACGCGCCTTCCAGCAGGGAGCGCTCGGGGTCCCGCACCAGTCGGTCCCTCGAGGGCTCCAACACGGTGCCCAACCCGCCACAAACCGGGCAGAACCCGGCGGGGTGATTGAAAGAGAAAAGCTGCGGT
>CALFVE010000189.1 GCA_937928475.1 uncultured bacterium
CTCTGATCGGTGCCTCACCCTATCCAAACCTTCTAGGAGGTGCGCGAAATGCGACGTGCCGGCTTTACCTTGATTGAGCTGCTGGTGGTGATAGCGATTATCGCCATCCTGGCAGCGATCCTGTTCCCCGTCTTCGCCCGGGCGCGAGCCAGGGCCATGCAGAACACCTGTCTGAGCAACGTCAAACAGATCACGCTGGGTCTGATCATGTACGCCTCGGACAACGACCAGCGGTTCCCGATTCAGTACGGGTCTTATGGGCAAAGCCCTAGCTGGGCGGAAGCGGTCCATCCGTATATCAAGAACTATCAACTCTGGTTCTGCCCCGACGAGAAGTCCCCGATGTACATGGCGAATGGGTTCCCCCGCCCCAGTTATTCGCTGAGCGGCAACGTCAGTTGCGGGTGGTACTGCGCCCCCGTTGCCCAGACGCTGATTCCCTCGCCTGCCGCTATCGTGGCCCTGGCTTCCATGCAGTCCACCTATGACAGCCCGCGCCTGATGAGCGGCGGCGACTGGAACTACGCCTACCCTCGGAGCCAGTACGGAAGGTGCTGGGAGCGCCACAACGGCGGGGAGAACTACGGCTTCTGTGACGGGCACGCCAAGTGGATGAAACTGGAGACCATCTACCTGGGCTCCTGCGCCGCGGGCACCAGCATCCCGGCGGGCTATCAAGCCGCTTTCGACTACAACTGCCAGTAGCCCCGCCCCTCTGGTAACGCTGGGACCGACCTCGCGAGGGCGCGGCCAGCCTCCCGCGCCCTCGCTGTTCGCTCGGCCAGTCGCTGCGGCTCCCTCAGGCTGCGCGCCGGTGAGGCTGCTCTGCCTGCCGACCGACTGCGACTCCCTCTCCGTTGCTCGTCCGCTTTCGTTGCGCTTCCTCTGCGCTTCCTCTGCGCTTCCGTTGTGCTTCTTCTGTGCTTCCGTTGTGCTTCCTCTGTGCCGCCGTTCTGTCGCCGTTCCGCGGCCGTTCAGCCGCCGTTCGGTTGCCATGCTCTCACCGTCCGCACCCGCAGGGCCAGGAAGATGTTGAGCACCGCGATCACCGCCGCCCCCACGAATACCCACTCGTAGCCGTACCGTTCCCATACGAACCCGCCCAGCGTGGGCAGGGACATGGAGACGACATGGTTGATGCTCACGCCCAGCGAGAGCGAAGGCGTCACATCCTCCCGCCGCTCGGCGATCTTGGATAGGTAGGTGGTGCGGGCCATCCCCACGGCAAACAGCACCTGATCCACCACAAAGCAGACCAGCACCGCGCCCAGCGCCAGACGGGGCAGCCCCAGGCGGTCTCCCAGGAAGCCCTGCGCGAAGCCATAGCACAGCGAAACCACGACCATCAGCAGCGACTCCCCCACCAGGATGACCCGCTCGCCCAGGCGGTCAATCAGATGCCCCAGCAGCGGCTGGAAGAACAAGCCGACCAGCGCGCCCGCCGTATTGAGTTGGGCGAAGACGTAGGCCGGCTGCTTGAAGACCCGCACCAGCACCCAGGGGCCGAAGGTGATGAACACCTGCTTGCGTGCTCCGAACAGCAAGCACAGCGCATAGAAGAGGCGGTAGCGGCGCTTGATCACCAGCCGAGGGCGAGCCTCGCTATGTCCCACCTTGGGCATGGCCAGCCAGAAGATCACCGCCACGGCGCTGCTCGCGGCGGCGGCCCAGAAGATGGGCGGGTAGTTGCTGCGCAGGAGTTTGGTGCCGACGTAAACGACGGCGAATCCGCCGATAGTGGCGAGCGTACTGACCAGGCCCAGTTGCCCCAGGCGCCGGCCCTGGCGACCTTCGCGCGCCAGGCTGATGGCGACGGAATCGCGCACCGGCATGACCAGGTGGCCGCCGATGCTCCACATCAGCGTGGCGGCCACCATCGGCCACCACTGCCGGTTCCAGAAGGCGATGCCGGCCATGCCCAGAGCCACGGCGCCGGCGGCCATCGCGCCCAGGCCAGTCTCGCGCACGAAGAAGAACAGGCCGGTCATCACCGCGGTCAAAAGGCCGGGCAGCTCGCGAGGGAACTCGAGTTGCCCGCGGGTAGTGGCAGGAATCTGGAAGGTGTCGCTGAGGTAGTTGTTGTAGACGCTGTCGAAGATGCCTTGACTCACGGCCATGAGGGAGATGGCCGTGAAGAACAACAGCAGACCGGCCGGTGCGTTCTTCAGGCGCTGCCGGGCACGCGCGGAGAGGCGAAGGTAGGTCTGGGGGCGGTCGGGCATGGCGGCGATTATAGCAGGGGGAAAGCGCGAGGAAAAGGCGCAAAGCCCCGGCCTTTGGTAACCAATGGCCTGGTGGATCAGCACCGGCGGCGTGGCTCCATGCCGGCCGGTGGGGGAGGGAAGGCGGGGCGTGTAGCGAGCCGGAGGGGCTGCTCAGATCCCTTCGATCCCCTGGAGAAGCGTGGCCTGGCGGTACAGGTCCGTCAGCAGGTAGCCGCGGGCGATCGGCTCGCGCACCTCCTCCAGGACTGTGGCGTCGTAGAGGTAGACTTCCTTCACGGCGCCAGTCCAAGAGGCCTCGGCAAGGATCTCGACAATGAATCCCGCCTCGACCAGCCCCATGGACATCCGCCTCAGTTGCAGGTCGGTGGCGGGAGTCTGCGGCTGGTTGACCAGGTGCCAGCGCTGATCCACGCGCCACAGTTCGCCGGGCTTGGCGAAGAGCACCGCTCCGGCCAGTGCGGCGCGCTCCACCGGGGCAGAGGGCGGGCCGGCCTCGCCCTTCTCTGCCTCCGCTCGCTCCTCTACCCAAACCCGAGAGTGAAGGGCCTGGGGAGCGATCTGGCCCACCGCGAGCGGCTCACCGCCTCCGCCGGCAACCGCGGGTGCCCGCGTCGGGGGACGGCGGCGCAGCAGCGCCCGCACCCGCGAAGTGAGCAGGCTCAGACTCACTGGCTTGGGGACGTAGTCGTCCGCCCCAGCCTCCAGGCCGGCGATCTGCTCCTCCTCGTCGGTTCGTCCCGTCAGGATCAGCACCCAGGCGTCCCCGGTGGCCTTCAGGCGGCGGCAGACCTCGAGGCCCTCCATATCGGGCAGGCCCAGGTCGAGGACGACCAAGTCCGGACGCTGCCGCTCATAGATCAGCAAGCAGTCGCTGCCGGTCATCGCGGTCTGCACCTGGAAGCCCTCGCGGGCCAGCCGGCGGGCGATGGCCAGGCAGAGGTCCTCGTCGTCGTCAACGACCAAGACGGTGGCTTCGGGCATGCGATGATCTTACCCCGACCGCGCGGTGGTGGATATGTACTACCCCCGTGCGTGATGATAGCGCCTAACCCCGCAGGGGGTCAAGAAGGAGGCGCCAGGGTCAGGGTTCGCCCTCCGGAGTAGCCGCAAGAGGTGCCCCGCTCCAGCAGGCGGGCTTCCCCTCCGGCCCTGCCTGCCTCCCTAAAGACAACCCAACCGGGCCGAGTCACTGTCCGTGATGCCGCACCGCTGCGCGGGAAGTCCCTGGTGCGGCCGGAGCAGGACCTCCTCACACTACCCGCGAATCCGCTCCTGTGACTCTGGAGGTCAGGAGGCCTCACCATGCACCCGTGCCGCTTTGCCGCCTGGCTAATTGCCCTGTCTGCCGGACCCGCCCTCGCTCAGCCGACGCTCAACCCGCGGCTCAATACCCCCGAACGCTGGACTGCCGTGGCTCATACCGGCGGCCCGCCGGAGGGCTTCCGCCTCTCCCCGGTTTCCTCGGACCCTGCCGGCGCGCCCGGCGGCAGCCCCGCGCTGCGCGCAGGGGTGAGGGCCGCTGCCTTGGACAAGCCCGGCCCCACCGGCTACGTCGAACTGCGCTGGACCGCCGGCGCGGAGGAGCCGGCTCTGGATTTGACCCACGCCAAGGCGCTGCGTTTTTCGTACCGCCTCGCGCTGTCCGGTCCGGCCGCGCTCGGCGTACCTTTCCTGCGCTTCGCCGAAGACTGGGGCAAGTTGTTCGTCGGGGTCAGCGGGCGGGCGCCCTTCGCGGCCGATGGAGAGTGGCACACGGCCGAGATAGCGCTATCCCCTCTCAGCACCCGCTGGCCCGCCGACAGCCCTGCCGAGTGGAACTGGCAGGTGCGTTCGCTGTCGCTCAACTTCTATCTGAACGCTCAGCAGGCGGGCGCAGAGACCGGGGCGGTGATGCGGTTCGGCGACTTCGCCCTAGTCCCCAAGTCCCCCGAGGAGATTGCCCGCGACCAGCGGGAGGCCGAACGGAGGAAGAACAAACTCCCCGCCTACCTGGTGCTGACTCACGACTCGGTGGGCGAGGGCCCGCCAGACCTGGCGGTCAGTCTCTTCGGCACTCCTCACCCCAAGTTACGGGCACTGTTTACCGAGAGGGGCTTCGAGCAGGGCCTGGCCGGCTACAGCCCGGGGCTTACCCTGGACTACCTCAAACGCTTTAACCTAGTGGTCATCTTGCATTTACCGTCCGCTACCGCGGAGCCGGAGTTTGCCCCCATGATCGAGGAGAAGAAGGCACTGCTGTTGCAGTATGTCCAGGAAGGTGGGGGGCTCCTAGTGCTGCGCTCGCCCGGCTGGCAGTTTGGTAAGGACATCGAAGACTACAACCGCTGGCTAGCGCCCACGGGAATAGAGATCCTCTCTGAGTCGGTGGTGGACGAGGCCCACCGCTATGCGCCGGACTTCGCCTGGCCGCTGTACTGGACCGGCAAGACGGCGCCCGGCCCGCTGACTGAGGGAGTGGAAGGCATCTTCTACCCGCCCTCCCTCGGCGCTTACCGGGTCTACACCGACTTCACCTCACCGATCAAGGTTACGCCCGAGTGGCAGGTGCTGCTGTGGGGAATGGACTCGGCTCGGTCCGTGCGCACCGCCAAGACCGGGCAGGAGGTGCCGGACACACCGGGCACCTATGCCTCCGCTCCGCCGCTGCTGGCCGTGCGGCAGTACGGCAAGGGGAGGATCTGCGTCTGGCCGATCGCCTCCACCTGCGTCTGGCAGGATGGCTACCACCTGCGTTGGGGTGGAGGGCTGACCATGTCCGGGGAGGCCAACGGGATGAAGGGCAGCGCCGCGCGGCTGCTGACCAACCTCTTCGCCTACCTGTCTGAGCCGAGCCGGGGGGTTTTCGGCGGCTACGTCCCTCCCCACGTGGAGACCCCGCCCGAGTCGGGCTTCGAACCGATGGACTGGGACGCGCTGCAGGTCACCGGCAACTACATGCCCCACAACTTCGTCGGTCTGATCGGCGCGCGCACCTCTCTTTCCACCGGGCAGGGCACGCCGGAGGAGTTCATCGCCGCCGCGCAAGCCGCTGGCTATGACTTCATTGCCTTTGCGGAGGAACTCGAGGCGCTGAGCAAGGCAGAGTTCGATACCCTCAAGGCCGTCTGTCAGGCCAGCAGCGACGCCGGCTTCCCGGCCTACCCCGGCTATCTATACCGGGACGAGCCCGGCAACTCCTGGATCACTTTCTCCGATCGCCTGACCTACCCCGAGCCGGGCTGGTTTAGCCAGGAGCAGCCGGGGCGCATACCCCTGAACAACCCGCTCTTCCGCGCCTTCCAGTATCCCCCCATCATTCTGGTCAAGTCCCACCAAAATCCCGAGAAGCCCTGGTTCCAGGGCAATTTCAAGGGCTTTGCCGTGTACACTTACGAGAACGGGAAATTGGTAGACGACTCCCTTGACCACTACCTGCGCCTAGCGCAAATGCGTTTCATCCCCTTCCCGGCGGCGATTCATCTGGTAGATTCGCCCCAGGCGGTGGCCGCCGCCCGGCAGCGGGGCTTCCAGAGTTGCTGCCGCTGGTTCGAGAAACGGCCTATTGATGCCTACAGCGGGAGCTTCGGCCGGTACCAGGGCCATTACGTCTGGTACCGCTCCACCTATGTCTCCGAGGGGCCGGTTCTGGAGGACACCCGCATTCTCAACTTCGGCACCACCGACCTCGCGCTGCCCGGGCTGGAGCGCTTCCGGGTGCACCTGCGCGCCTCCTCCCCGGCCGGTCTGCGCGAGGTCGCCCTGCTGGACGGCGAAGCCCCGCAGCCCTGGCGGCGGTTCCTGCCCCGCGGGGCGCCGGAGTTTGAGCAGACCTTCGACGCCTTCCACGACCGCGAGTACAACTTGGTTTTGAGCGTTACCGACCAGGCCGGCAAGCGCGCCATCGGGTGGGTCAACTGGACCCAGGTACAGGAGAAGAGTTTCCCGCGCTGTAGCGACAACTTCAACACCATGCCGCGGGGCAAGTGGTTCGGTCCCTCCCAAGATATGCAGAACTGCCGCGGTTTCGAGGACTACCTGGTCTCCCGCAACTTCATGTAC
>CALFVE010000190.1 GCA_937928475.1 uncultured bacterium
GCGAAAGTCATGCTCGATCTGAAGCGGCGCGGTGTCGTGGAGACCCCACGCCTTGTCTTTGTGACCTCGATCTCGGCCTGGGTGGTCAGCCCCAGTCGGGGCGCCTATTGCATCTCCAAGGCCGGCGAGCACATGGCTGCGCAACTGCTGGCCGCGCGCTTGGCGCCGGAGAGGATCCCAGTCCTGGAGATCGCACCCGGCATCATTGACACGCCCATGATCGCTCCCGTGCGCGAAAAGTACCTGAAGCTCGCGCAAGAGGGCGGCATTCCGCAGGGACGCCTGGGCACCGCGGAAGACGTGGCCCGGGTGGTACAGGCCTTCGCCCGAGGAGATCTGGACTACTGCACGGGGCAGCAAATCGTGGTGGGCGGAGGCATGCAGATTCAGCAGTTGTGAAGAGAAGTGGAACGTCGGAGACGGTGCGATGTAAGGCTGCTGTCTTGCTCCCACCGCGCAAGCAAGCGGCGTGGGGCTGAGTGACGGTTGACTCTGCCCCTCCCACGTTCCACCTTTCATCTTCCACGAAAGGGAGGACTCACACCGCACCTATGAATCAGGCTGAAGCGCTTAGCGTGAACGGTATCCGTATCCCCCTGTACCGCGTCCATACAGCCATTATTGGCAGTGGCGCGGCTGGGCTGAATTGCGCCGAGCATCTGCGAGAACTGCTGGGACCGGGGGCAGAGATCGCCATCTTCACCTCGCTCCTGGGCGGCGGGGCCTCCCATTGCAGCGGCTCCGACAAGCAGACCTACTGGCGCCTGGGGGCCGTGGACGGCGCGGCAGACAGTCCGCGGGCCATGGCCGAGACCATCTCGGCGGGCGGCTGCATGCACGGCGACCACGCGCTAGCCGAAGCCGAGGGCTCGGTCTACGAATTCGCGCATCTGGTGCGCAACGGTGTGCCCTTCCCGCAAACCGCGCTCGGGAGTTTCGTGGGCTACCGCACCGATCACGACCCCATCCCCCGCGCCACCTCGGCCGGGCCGTGGACGAGCCGGTTCATGGTACGCTGCTCCTTGGCTCGCGTCCGCGCCATGGGCATCCCCACCTACAATTCCTGCGAGGTCGTCGGCTTAGTGATCGCCGGCGAGGGCGCGACGCGCCGTTGTGCCGGGGTGGTGCTGGTGGATCGGCATCGCCGACACGAAGAGAGTCGAGGGTTGGCGGTGGTGGCTGCCACCAATGTCGTTATGGCTACGGGCGGGCCGGGCGAACTCTACTTCGGCAGCGTGTATCCGCGCAGTCAGATGGGAGCGCACGGGGTGTGCTTCGAGGCGGGCCTGGTGGCGAACAACCTCACCGAGAGCCAGTTCGGGCTAGCCTCGGTCAGTCCCCGCTGGAACCTGTCAGGAACCTATCAGCAGGTCTTGCCGGCCTACTACAGTACCAACGAGAGCGGCGGCGACGAGCGGGACTTCCTGGCGGAGGTCTTCACGGACGAGGCGGAACGGCTGCTGGCCATCTTCCGCAAGGGCTATCAGTGGCCGTTCAACCCGAAACTGGTGGCACCGCCGGAGTCCTCGGCGGTGGACATGCTGGTGGAGCGGGAGACTCGCGCCGGGCGCAAGGTGTGGATGGACTTTCGGCGCAATCCAGTTCCCAACCTGGACCTCAACGCCTTGCCCGCCGAGGCGCGCGACTACCTGCTCAAGTCCGGCGGAACCGGGGCCACTCCCTTCGAACGGCTGGTGCAGATGAACCCGGCCGCCGTGGACCTCTACCGGCAGTGGCATGTGGACCTGGCCACCCAGCCAATCGAGATCCGGGTCTGCGCTCAACACAACAACGGCGGCTTTGCAGTAGATCAATGGTGGGAGTCTTCTCTCCCCCACCTCTTCGTGATTGGCGAGCAGGCCGGGACGCACGGGGTAACCCGCCCGGGCGGTTCGGCACTGAACTCGGGGCAAGTGGGCGGGCTGCGCGCTGCGCAGCGTATCGCCCGGCGCTACGCCGCGGAGTTCTCCGCACCTGAGGAAGTCCTGCAGGCAGCCGCGAGCGACCTCCTCCGGCGTCTGCAAGAACATGCGGCCAAGGCCAGGCACGCGACACGGACGGTTTCAGATGCCCGGGCCTGGCTTCAGCGGCATGTGAGCAACCACGCGGGGGTACTGCGGGTGCTGGACAGGCTGCCTGAGGCTTGCGCGCAAGCCCGGGACCTGTGGCTGAGCATCCGAGCCGAGGGGCTGCGGCTGCGCGGTCCCCACGAGGCGGCGCGGGCGCTCTATCTGGAGCGCCTGGCTCTGGCCGGTTGGGGCTACCTGGAGGCCTGCCGCGCTTACGGCGAGTCGGGAGGCGGCAGCCGCGGCTCGTACCTGATCATTGAGGCCCAGCAGCCGCCCGTGCATTCGGCCTTACCCGAACTGCGGGTGCGGCCCGAGAATCCGGATTTGCGCCGTCAGGTGACGGAGATATGGTTTGACGGCGGGGGCTGGCAGAGCCGCCAGATTCCAGTGCGACCCATCCCTGAGCAGAATACCTGGTTCGAAGCGGTCTGGCGAGAGTTCCGGGAAGGGTGCGTATGGGACTAGGCATCCGTCGGCCGCACTCAGGCCGCGCGCCGAGCCTGAGCACGGGCCATGACCTCCTCTAAGGTGCGCAACTCGACCGGCTTAGTCAGTGTCTCCTCCACGTGACGGCTGTTCTCTACGGTGTCGCCCCAACCGGTGAGAATGACTACCTGCGTTCGAGGCGACAGGCGTTTGACCTCTTCCGCCACCTGCCAGCCGGACATCCCCGGCATCCCCAGGTTGGTTATGACCAGGTCGAACGGCTGGGCCGCCACCATCTGGAGAGCCGCAGCACCGCCGGCCGCGCCGGCGGTTTCATGGCCCAGGGTCCGGACCGCTTCCTGCAGGGCGGCCAGGACGGTGGCGTCGTCTACCACCAGAACCCGCAGGTGCCCGGGAACCGTAGCCTCAGGAGGCGGCGCTGCGTATTCCGTGCGGGACTCGGCCAGCGGCAGCGATATGGTAAACTTGGTACCCCTACCCACCTTGCTTTGTACCTCAATCCGACCGCCATGCCGCTGGATGATACCCTGGCTGATGGACAGACCGAGGCCGGTGTTGCCCGGCCCCTTGGTGGTGAAAAACAGCCCGAAGGCCTGAGCCAGCGTCTCCTCGTCCATTCCTACTCCAGTGTCCGCCACGAGCAAGCGGCCCCAACCGGCCTCGCCGGCCGTGCGGATGCTGATGCATCCTCCCTGCGGCATAGCGTCACAGGCATTATAGATCAGGTTAATCAGCACCTGGCGGATCTCAGCCGGATTTCCCTGCACCCGCGGGGCGGAGCCCAGGCGCGTCTCGACGGTGATGGCCCGCCCCTCGCGCTCGGCAACGTCGCGCCAGCGGTAGGAGGTCATAGCGAGCGCCTCCTCCACGACTTCGTCGAGGTTCACGGACACGAAGGCCTCCCCGTCACTGCGACTGGCGAAGCCCTGGATGCGGCGGACCGTGTCACGACCGTCTCGGGCGGCGGCCTCCACGATCTCCAGGCTCTTGCGCCGGTCCGGGTCCTTCTCGTCCCGCAGGAGCATCTGGGTGCGGCTGAGGACCACGCTGAGGAGGTTATTGAAGTCATGGGCCACTCCCTGGGCCACCTCCCCAATGCTACGCAGGCGTTCCACGCGCATGACCTGTTCCTGAGCCTGCTCCAATTCGGCCCGGGCCAGCCGCAACTGCCCATAGGCGCGCGCGTTGCTGAGCGCGGCCGCGACGTGAGGGGTCAGGGACTCGAGCAGTGCCTGTTCAGCGGCAGTGAAAGCATGCACCTCCTGCCGGCTCACGTTCACACACCCGACCACCAGATGGTCGCTGACCAC
>CALFVE010000191.1 GCA_937928475.1 uncultured bacterium
CGCGTGGTGGCCTGCATGCAGACGGGGGGACGCAGGCTGGAAGCCTGCGCCACGCGGGGAAGCCTGCGCCACGCGGACAAGGCCGCCCGGGCGCGCGCGGGAGAGCGGCAGAGGGTGAGGCCCGTTCCCGAAGAGCCGGAGATGGTGCCAGCACACTGAATCTGAAGTTGGAGTTGAGGCCATGACCTACCGTCAGTTGTTTCACGAAATCATGTTCTACGGCGAGTTCGACCGCATGCCGGTCATCCACTGGACCGGCTGGGAAGAGACCCTGGAGCGCTGGTACTCGGAGGGCCTGCCTCGCGACGCCAACATCCACGAATACCTCGGCACGACCCCCCACTGGGCCAGCGTCGGTGTGAATCTCAACCTCCTCCCTCCTTTTGAGGAGGAAACCCTCGAGGAAACGGACGAGTACCGCATCTTCCGCCAGAGCGACGGCGTGGTCTGCAAAGACTGGAAAGGCAAATCGTGTATCCCCCATTTCCTCGACTTCACCCTGAAGACCGCCGCCGACTGGCCGGAGTACAAACGCCGACTCCAGCCGGACCCGGCGCGCATTCCCGACAACCTCCCCGAGAGGATCGCCCAGGCCGAGGCCTCCGGCCTGCCCCTGGTGGTGGGCACTGCCTCCCTGATGGGCTGGATTCGCAATTGGATGGGCGTCGAGAACATGTCTTACCTGATGTTCGACGACCGGGACTGCTACGCCGACATGGTCATGACCCTGGCCGATCTGACCTGCTGGGGGCTGGACCAGGTGCTCCCGCATGTGAAGGTGGACATGGGCTTCGGCTGGGAGGATATCTGCGGGCGGGCTGGGCCACTGGTCAGCCCCACCCTCTTCAACGAGTGCGTCGCGCCCGGCTACCGCAAGATCCGTGAGAAACTGGAGCAATACGGTGTGCACCTGTACGGCATTGACTCCGACGGCGACGTGCGCGTCCTGGTCGGCCCCTGGCTGGAGGCCGGAGTCAACGTGCAGTTCCCCGTTGAGGTGGGGGTCTGGAAGGCCGACGGCATGGCCCTGCGCCGCCAGTACGGCAAGGAACTGCGCATCATCGGCCACTTCGACAAACTGGCCCTGGAGCGCGGCAAGGAAGCTGTCCTGGCCGAGTTCGAGCGCCTGCGGCCCCTGCTGCGAGACGGTGGCTACATCCTGATGCCCGATCACCTGATTACCCCCGGCGTGTCGCTGGAGATGTATAAGTGGTACCTCGACCAAGTGCGGAACTTGCGCTTCTAAGCAGAGCGCCTCGGGGCCGGGCTGAGGTGCGTCCTGAGGACGCGCCGAATCCGGCCCGCCTCCGCATAGACCCGCCTCCGCGTAGGGCAGGCTTCCTGCCTGCCCTGGGGTGGCCCTCATGCAGGCGCGGGGACGCGGGGACGCGGAGGCTGGAAGCCTGCGCTACGCGGGGAAGCCGGCGCCACGCGGACCCCACCCGGCGGCGGTTGCTCGCGCTCCCGCCGCCGACCTCCCCTCAGGAGGGGAGGTGCGGGCAGGTCTCCGCGTAGGGCAGGCATCTTTGCCTGCCCGTGCAGTGGCCTGCATGCACGTGCAGGGACGCAGAGACGCAGGCTGGAAGCCTGCGCTACGCGGGACCCCACCCGGCGACGCTCGCTGGTGCTCGCGAGACAGCCTCCGCGCCAGGAGGTGAAGGAATGCCGGCCATACACCGCGGCTCGGCCAACAATTCGCCTGCCTGCGACGGCAATGGCCCGGCCCCCTCCCGGCCGCTCATCTTCGTCGTCCAGGAGCACCACGCCCGGCACCTGCACTGGGACTTCCGGCTGGAACTGGGCGGAGTGCTCAAGTCCTGGGCGGTGCCCAAAGGGCCGCCCGAAGAGCCCGGGATCAAACGCCTGGCCATGATGGTGGAGGATCACCCGCTGGACTATGCCGACTTTGAGGGGGAGATCCCCGCGGGCGAGTACGGAGCCGGCGCGGTGATTCTCTGGGATCACGGCACCTGGGAGCCGCAAGGAGAGAAGCCCCCGGAACGCTTGCTTGAGGAGGGTACGCTGAAGTTGCGCCTGCACGGGCGCCGCTTGCAGGGCGGCTACGCTCTGGTCAGAATGAAGAAGGCCGGGGAGAACGCCTGGCTGCTCATCAAGGAGCGGTCTGGTTAACAGGCAACCGCGCCTTGCCGGATCGGCCTCCGGGCGAGTGCACCGTCTTCCTGTCTCCCTCGGCCGCAGTCCGCCCACCGGGCCCTTCACACTTTTGCAACCCCAGTCACCGAAAAGGCACGGCGCGCCGATCGGAAAAACCGCCCCAACAATAAGCCCGGCGAGGCCAAACCGGTGGATAACCATCGCAATTGTGGAAAACCTCGTGGAAAAGACCGTGTGATTCGGGGATAACTCCCGCCAGACAGCCCTATCTTAGCCACTAGATATACCTTATCCTGCCACAAGAGTGTCCATTCTGTGTGCGCAGGGCGGAAAAAATTGTTGGAAAATTGCTTTACACGGCGCCGCGGGTGTGCTATTATCCCCCGTGCACGGGGGGAGGAGGCTTATCCACACCTGTGGAAAAGTCTTGTGGAAAAC
>CALFVE010000192.1 GCA_937928475.1 uncultured bacterium
GCCTGCGCTACGCGGGGAAGGCTGCGCCAGGCGGAGGGGCCGGCACGCGGAAAAACTGCGGCACGCCAAGCGGAGAGCACTAGGCGGCGGCCACTGGCGTGCGGAGGGCAGAGGGTGGGGACGGGGCGGGCTCGGCGCGGGGGAGGGTGAGCACAAAGGTGCTGCCTCGGCCTACTTGGCTGCGCACCACGAGGTCTCCACCGTGCTTGCGGGCGAGCAGGCGGGCCATGTACAGGCCCAGGCCGAGGCCCGGCGAAGCGGAAGGGGTGCGAGCCGGGCCTACCTGGGCGAACTTCTCGAAGATGACCTCCAGCGCCTCAGGAGGCACCCCGGGGCCGGTATCCCGGACCCAGAGGTGAACTGCTTCGGGAGCGACCTGGGCTCCGAGGGTAACCACACCGCCGGCCGGGGTGTGCTTCAGGGCGTTGTCCACCAGGTTAGTTAGAATCTGCACCAGGCGGTCAGGGTCGCCTAGCACCGCCGGCAGTCGCGGTGGCACCTCGCTGCGCAGCGTCGTGCCTTGGGCGGCCGCGGTGAGCGCGAAGAGGTCTTGCACGCGACCCGCCACCTCGCTGAGACAGACGCGTTGCTTGGTCAGCACAAAGTCGGGATGCTCCAACCGCGTGATCTCCAGGATGTCGGCTACCAGCCGCGACAGGCGGTCGGACTCCCGCTCGATAGTGGCGGCGACCCGCTCCCGTTCCGCCTCGCTGAGCTCCCCGGCCACGCCGCTCAGCACCTGCGCCATCACCCGCAAGGAGGCCAGCGGAGACCGCAACTCGTGCGAGATCAGGCCCAGCCCCTTCTCCTTGAGGCGGGCGCGGGCCTTGAGGTCGGTCACGTCCTGGACAATCACCACCCAGCCCAGGGGCCGGCCGTTGACGCTGCCGCAAGGGACGGTGACACAGCGCAGGTCGCGGGTCTGCTTGCCCTCCAGCGACAGTTCCCGGGTCACCGTCTGGACTGGTTGCTGAAGCACGTCACCCAGCAGGTGAAGTAGCACGGCGTAGCCGGGGGCGCCGCCGAGTTCCGAGAGATGTCGGCCGGCGACCTCCTGCAGGTCCGCTCCGCACATCTCGCCCATGCGGGGGTTGGCCAGAAGCACCATGCCGTCGCTACCGACCAGAACGACCCCCTCGGTGAGGTAACTCACGATCCGCTGATTCGCTTGCCGTTCGCGTTCGAGAACTGAGGCCAGGGCCCAGGTGAACCAAGCCACTGCGATAACGACCAGCAGACGTCCGGCGAGGTCCCAGATCAGCGCCAGATTCGCTTCGGGCTGCGCCGCCGCCAGAACGCCCTGCATACAGGCCACTAGTATGGCGGTTAGGGGGAGAGCCCAGGAGAGGTCACTGAAGAAGGCGGCGGCAAAGACAACCACCAGCAGTGGGAGAAAGCGGAAAGGACTGTCAAAACCGCCAGTGGCCACGATGAACAGCGAAAGCCAAGCCAGGTCGAAGATGATCAGCAGCGCCACCGCCAGGGGTAAGCGGCCGCCGAGCAGAAGCAGGTCCCAGCGCAAGAAAAACAGACTCCAGACCGAGACGAGGGCCGCCAGCGCGAGGGCCGTTGCGGCCAGAGCCGGGTTGGTGAAAACTAGCTGTCGGGCCACCACGGTGACGGCTATCAAGTAGAAGACCAAGACGGTCCGGATCTTGTCCGCCTGACGAACTAGCCCGAACTCCAGATGTCTTTCCGCGGCCGGGCGACGCATACCGCGGGTTCCCCCCAACTGTGTTTGTGCTCTCTCAACTCCTCCGCCGACCATCAGAAGCCTGACCCTGTTGCTTGAGAAATAATTGCATTGACCTTGAGTTTGGCCATCTCCGTGGCGGAGACCAAACGCGGGGGCGGTGCTGAACAGAGCCAATTCGGCCGGTGCGCACCCACACGTGAAGGCGGCGCCCGGCGTGGTTCCTATGCCGCCCACGGGGGCGGGCTCCGTGACAGCCGCCGGCCGTCAAGCGCTGGCAGGCGCCGACGAGGGGACCGGCACGGTTTCGCTGACCGCCTTCTCCTCGACTTGCGCCAGGGGAAGTATCAACCGGAAGGTAGCGCCGGCTCCCACCTCACTTTCGACGATCAGGTCGCCACCTTGCTTGCGGGCCAGGAGCCGGGCCACGTACAGGCCCAAGCCGACGCCGCATCTCCCGCCCGAACGCTCCCGCTCCCCGGGTGCCTGCCCGAACTTCTCGAAGATGACCTCATGCGCTTCCTGGGGAATCCCGCAACCGGTATCGGTCACGTCCAGTTCACCGCGGTCGCTGCCGACGCGGGCCGTCAGGCGGATTTCCCCGCCTGCTGGGGTGTACTTGAGGGCGTTGTCTACCAAAGCGGTCAGAATCTCCACCACGCGGTCAAAGTCGCCCGACACCGCCGGCAAGCCTTCGGGAACTTCGGCGATCAGGGCTATGCCCGCCTGCTGAGCGCGCGGTCCGTGGAGGGCCACAAGCCGCCGGACGATGTCGTCCCAGGCCAAGGGGGCTTTCGTCATCGTCCAGTCTTCCCGCTCCATACGGGCGACATCCAAGGTTTCGGCGACCATGCGAGCCAGCCGGTGGCTCTCGCTCTGAATGGTCTTGATGGCCCTCTGCCGGTCGGCCTCGCTCAGTTGGTCAGCCATTTCGCTGAGAATCTGCGCCAGCATGGTCATGGAGGCCAGCGGGGACTTGAGTTCATGGGACAGGAGCCCGAGGCCGGCCTCTTTGATGCGAGTCACCGCCTTGATGTCGGTGAGGTCCTCGACGATGACGGCCCAGCCGAGCAGTCCGCTGTCGGCGCAGCGACAGGGTACGGTTGTGCACCGCAAATCGCGCGTACTCAGACCTTCGAGCGTGATATCGCTGACTACCTCGACTGCCGGCTGGCGCAGTGCATCGCCCACTAGCTTGCGGAGAACGGCAGCCCCCGCGCGCTGCGCGATCTCGGCCAGCGGGGCGCCCACCAGGTCGCTGGGATTAACTCCGCACAATTCACAGAACTGCGGATTGGCGAGGAGTGCTTTCCCGTCCGGCGCGACCAGCAGCACGCCTTCGGGCAGGTGCTGGATAACTGCTGCCTTCGTCTTCCGTTCTCGCTCGATCACCCCCGTCAGTTTCCAAACCAGCCAGGCAATCACGAAAAGCACCATCAGCCGTCCGCTAGCAACCCACGCCTCGTGCCCGTGGCTAGCGGGAGCCTGAGAGTAGACGATCATCCAGACCAAGGCCACCAAGACGGCGGTGAGGGGGAGCGCCAAGCCGTAGGTGCTAAAGAGAACCGCCGAGAAGATGACCGGGACGAGCAAGAGGGAACCAAAGGGGGTCTGCCATCCCCCCGTAGCCATGATTATGGCGGCGGCTATGCCCACATCGAACAAGATGAACAGCCCCACGACCAGCGGCAGCCGGCCGCGCACGAGCAGTTCGTCCCAGCGCAAGAAGAAGTAACTCCAGACCGAGGCCAAGGCGGCCAAAGAAACGACCACGCCGACTAGGGGCATGGTCGTCATTCCTGACCTGGCTGCCATCAGGAGCAGCGCGGCGAAGCAGAAGGTCAGGATTATCCTGGCCTTGTCCACGGTGCGGATCAAGTCGAACTCCACGTACCTCTCATCTTGGCCCCCCATGGTACCCTCCTTGATGGCGGCGTGCTCAATTTTCGCTCAGGAAACGCTAAATATCTCTACCCACTTGGGCTTGCCCGTAAACGTTATTTCTTCTTATTTCTCCTTCTTGAGCGAGATTCTAATGTCCATCATCTCGGCCGAAGGCCCGGGTCTGCGGAGCAAGGAGCCTGGGTTCGAAAGAGGGGATACCACAAGTGAAAAGGGGATGGCGAAAGCCGCCATCCCCGGAGGCACTCCGTACGACCGGGTGAGGCTAGACGCGCACCTCGCGACCCTTCTCCCCGGACTTGTAGACGGCGTCCAGGATGCGCTGCGTGATCAGGGCCTGCTCGCCCGGCACCGGCGAAGGCCCGCCTTTGCGCACCGCCTGGGCAAAGGCGTTGCATTCGTTGTAGAAGCCGTCGGCTCCGTCGAAGATACTGGCCTGAGGGGTGGAGTTGGTCAGCACCCCGTTCTCCTCTTGCACCAGGGTGGGCGGCCACAGGTAAACCGCGCCTTTCGTCCCGCAGACCAAGACCTGGTTCGTCTCCTCCCGCAGATTCAGGGCCCAGGAGGCGCCCAGCGAAAGCGTTCGTCCGTCCGCGAAGCGCACGAGGGCAACCGCAAAGTCCTCCGGCACCGTGTAACGCTTGATATCGTGCTTCATCAGCGAGGGGCGGTTGGCGATCTTCAGGTAGGTGCCTGCGCTTACCGTCACCGGCTCCGGGAAGTCCATGAGGTGCAGGGCCATATCCAGGACGTGAACGCCGATATCGTAACAAGGCCCGCCGGCGGAAGCCGCCTTGTCAATGAAGGCGCCCCAGGCCGGCACCCCGCGGCGGCGCAAGTACTCGGCTCGCCCCCAATAGATCTCGCCCACCAGCCCCTGACTCACCCAGTGCTTGCACAGTTGCCCTTCGGTGGAAAAGCGCATCACTTGGGCGACCATGAGCAGCCGCCCAGCGTCCTTCCCTGCCTGGATCATTTGCTCCACCTCGCGGGCTGAGGTGGCTGCCGGCTTTTCGACCAGGACGTGAGCGCCGGCCTGCAGCGCGGCGACAGTGGGCTTGGCATGAGCGGCGTTGGGGGTGCACACGTCCACGATGTCCAGGTCAACCGCGCTGAGCATCTTGCGGTAGTCCGCGAAGCATCGCTCGGCTGGGACCCCCCACTTCTCGGCGCTGGAACGCAGCGCCTGGGGATTGATGTCGCACAAGGCGACCACCTCGGCGTCGGCGATTTTGTCCCAGGCGGCCAGATGGGCCTGGGCGATGCCGCCGGTGCCGATGAAACCGACTCTGAGGGCTTTGGCCATGGCTAGGTTCCTCCCGCTGAAGGCTTGAGTGCGACCACAACGGGCGGGTATTCGAGCAGGCAGGGGAGAACACCTTCTTGGAGGCGAGAGGCGGGAAGCGGGATGCGCGAGGGGAGGCGGGTCGAACGAAGGAGCGAGTCAGTCGCGCGCCTGCCCTCAGCCCGACGAGAACCGCGGCACGAGGGCGCCCGCCTGCTGCTCCCGCTTCTCGCTTCCCGCTTCCAAGGAGGAGTGTGGGGGAGAACGTCGAAAGGGCCATCGAGCAGAGCCGGGAGTGGACAGGTAGCGGGCCGCCAGACCCCCTGGGAGGTTTTGAGATGGCCGCACCCGAGCGAATCTGTCCGGCCTGCGGGGCGGAGGCAACTCCGGAGGCCTGCACCTGTCCCCGGTGCGGCGCCGAGCTGGCGGAGGCGGCGCGCTCCCTGCGCCGCCGGCAGCGATGCCACCTTCTCCGGCGGGGGGAGTGCCCCCGCCCTTGGCCACCCCGGTCCCGCCGCCGGTGCTTGGTAGCGAAGCCTCCTGGGCCCAGGCTTCACCCTCGACGACTGTCGCTGACCTTCAGCCAGCGCCTCCTCCCCCGAGAGCGTCTGCAAAGGCGGCAGAGGGCGTTGAGGTCCGGCTGCGCACTGCGGAAGCGCCCGCGGCGACGCCCTGGTCCCCCCAGGCTGTGCGCAGGACGCGGACCGCCACGAGCGAGAAGTATCAGATGGAGAGTCGCACCGGGCCCGCGGCGGGTGCAGTTTCCGCTCTGTTGCTAGTGATGACGGCAGGCGTAGGCTCGGTCGGAGGGCTGGGCGCGCTGTTCGGCTGGGAGCCAGGGCCGGCTGCGGCCGGCCAGCAAACTTCTGGTCCGGTGCCTTCGTCTACACTATCACCAGCCCTGGACTCGCCGTTCCCCTCAGTTTGGCGCTGGGCAGTTCTATCTTGCCGCAAGGAGGAGGAACTGTAATGAAGGACCTCTTGAAGGACGACTTCCAGGAATTGCTGCAGCCCCGCGCGAGCCTTTGCGTGTCGTTGTACATGCCGACCTACCGCAAGGGCACCGAGGCCAGCGGCAATCCCACCCGCCTGAAGAACCTGCTGCGGGAGGCGGCCGCCCAGTTGGAGGCCGAAGGGCTGCGCCCCGAACAGGCGCAAGACCTGCTAAAACCGGCCTGGGAGTTTCTCGCCGACCACGACTGGTCGAAGCCTCCCGCGGAGGGACTGGCGCTGTTTCTCAGCGAGGATTTCTTCCGACACTTCGGTTCGCCGGTGACCTTCCCTGAGCTAGTAAGGGTGGGGAAGCAGTTCAGCCTGCGCCCGCTGCTGGCGCTGCTGGCTGCCGACGGCCGGTTCTACGTGCTGGCCTTGAGCCAGCAGCATGTGCGACTGCTGCAATGCACGCGTATGACGGTAAGGGAACTGCCCCTGACGGACGTGCCACGCAGCCTCCAAGAGATCCGCCAGTTGTACTCGGTGGAAGACCAGGTGCGCTGGCACTCCGGCCCGGCCGGCGGCACCCGCAAGCAGTCGGCAATCTTCCACGGAGGACACGGCACCGGCACCGACAACGAGGAGGACGAACTCCAGGAGTTCCTGCGGCTGGTCGAGCAGGGCGTGCGCAGGGCCCTGCGCGAGCAGAACGGGCCGCTGGTGCTGGCGGGCGTGGAGTCGGTGACGGCGGGCTACCGGCGGGTGAACAGTTACGGGAACCTGCTGGAGGAGACGCTGGCCGGCAACCCCGAGGAAGTCAAGGCGGAGGAACTGCACCGCCGCGCCTGGGAGTTGGTAGCGCCGCATTTTGCCCAGCGCGAGCGGCAGGCGAGGGAGCAGTATGAACTGGCAGCGGGGAAGGGCCAGGCCCTGCACTTGCTAGAAGAGGCCCTGCCTGCGGCCTATGCGGGGCGGCTGGCCCTGCTCTTCGTCCCCTGCAACGACGCTCTCTGGGGGCGCTTCGACCCGGAGAGCGCTCAGGTGGACGTTCACGCCTCCCGCTTGC
>CALFVE010000193.1 GCA_937928475.1 uncultured bacterium
CGATGACCTCATCGGCGCCGTGGACGACCATGTCCTCCACCGCGTTCACGTCGTTGGATAGGCGGGACATGATGTCCCCGGTCGGGTGTTCGTCGAAGTAGGACAGGGAGAGGCGCTGGAGGCGGCGGTAGGTCTCCAGGCGCAGGTTAAACACGAAGCGCTGGCCCAGGATGTGCATGATGTTCATGCGCAGCGAACTGAACAGGTGCCCGCCGAGGTAGGCGAGGGCCAGCACCAGCATGTAGCGGCCCAGCAGTTCCAGGCGCCGCCCGCCAATGACCTCGTTGACCAGCGGCTTGAGAATGTAAGGCCAGAGCAAGGAGGAGAAAGACGCGGCTAGCGTAGCGATGGTGCCCACCAACACGCGCAGCCAGTAGGGCCCCAGCTCGCGGTAGAACCAGGCCAACATGCGGCGATCAGTCAGACGCAGTGGCTTGACCTCCTGGCCGTAGCGGCTGTTGTCATCGCCGCGCAGGGCACGGCCTAATCCCATCCCACGCATGGTGAGAGCGTCCGTTCAGAAGATGTGCTGGAGTGCGAAGGTGCCGAAAACCTAGTATAGCGCAAAAAGCGCACGCGCTCAACCGCGCGCGCCAGTCGGCGCGGTGCGACCAGTGCGCCCTGCACGCGGAAGTCGCGCCCAGTAGCAGGGCGGCGATCTACAGGGGGGACGATCCGCGCGGGTGCTCAACCCCGAACGCTGTGCCTGGTATCACCGCGACCGCGTCGCCGTCGGGCCGTAAGCGGAACCTGCCGTCCGGAGTAGTCAGTTCCCAGGCGCCGGGTTGTCCCCAGAACTCCCAAGGCGCGAACGGCGTTGAGCCAAAGTTGAACCCGAAGAGGAACTCGAAGGACTTTCCGGCCCGCAAAGGGGCGAAACTGCGGTAGCGAAGGCGACCAGTGCGTTCGGCGTGGAACTCATGGTCGTGGTAATAACTGGTGCGAACCACGTCGCTCACTCGCCAGCCCTGCTCCGGCGAAGGCAGAAGGAAGGGTACCACGGTAAGGGTTACGCCATCGGCTTCCACGACGCTGACCAACCCCTGGCTGCGCACCTCCCCCGCATGGTGCAGGAGCGACTCCACGTGGCGCTCGCCCTCGCACTCGATTACGTCGCGCACCACCAGGAGATGGGGTGGGAAGAAGATCAGAGCGCGCACGAACTTGCGCAGCAGGTCCGGATAGCACAGGGAGGCGTTTCCCGCTACCTGCATCCAGCCCTCACCGGTCTCCAGTTCAAGCAGGCGGCCTGGGTACTGCTCGCCGAAGGTTTGGCCCTGGCCGTCCACGAGCAGCGAGTTGTGGCCGACGGTAGCGGTGTTGTCCCAGTTCCAGCGCAGGACCGGGTCGAAGAAGGCAGAGGTGCCGCCGTAAGGCCACAGGCCTTCGTCTAGGAGCAGAGGCACGCTCCGGGCTTCGAGCACGAAGGAGTTGGCGTCCAGGTGAGCGTGACCGACATGGCCGATACTGGATGGGCCGCAGCGGAATCCCACGAAGGTGTCGTGGGGTCCCCAGCCGGAGCGCATAGTGGCGATCCCGGAGTGAGGGAAGCGGGCAGTGCGGCGGGTGCTCGGCTCTGCGGGTTCGGTCGGATCGTCCAGAGCCAGGCCCAGTAGCGAGGTCATCGGCAGGGAGCGGGCCAGAAACAGCCAGTCGGGACGCCCTACCTCCACGGCGAGCAGGCGCATCGCGTCGGCGGCGTAGGCGCTGCGGAGGGTATCGTCATTGTCGGCGAAATTGTACACGCGCCCGCCTGGGGTGCTGAGCAGGAGGGGGAAGTCGCCGGTCGTGCGCAGGATGGGGTGCTCAAAGAGATTGATGCGTCCGCTGGTCAGCCGGCGGAGAGCCCGGGCAAAGCGCAGGCCCATGAACAGCGTGACCAGCCAGTAGCCGACGCCCTCCGGCCAGTCTCCTTCCGGGGGCACGGCGTCCAGAGTCTCCAGCACGCCGCGCGCTGCCAGGGCCAGGGCCTCGCGCGCCTCCGGCCAGTGGTCGGCGAAGGCGCAGATGCCTAGGCCGGCGTCGCCGCAGGTCATGATCTTCCAGTTGGTGACCACCGCCTCCGGCGTCCACCATTCGGAGCGGTTGCGGGTCACCTCCAGGAACGGCTCCAGAATCTGCCGGCGCATGTGGTCGGCCCAGACCTGACTCTCCTGCGCAGTGAAGGTGGAGGCGAGCAGGTCGTAGGTGTAGCCCACCAGGGCGGCGACGTTGGCGCGGACGTGGTCGCAGCGAGCGTTGCCGTGCACGGGCGGCGTCCAAGACTCCGCCTCGAGCAGCGCTTCGCAGCGGCGCTTCGCCCAGGCCGCCCACTCGGGGATACCCAGCAGCATGTAACCCTCCGCCATCGTCTGCGCGGCGGCGGCTGCCTGCGAGGCTCGCTCCAGGTCCGGCTGCTCGGGGGAGAAGGCGAGCAGTTTTTCACAGCGGCAGCGCAATTCGTCGAGGAAGCCTTCCCGCTCCTGCGCGCGCCGACGTAGAAGCGGCAGGTCGGCGGCGTCGAACAGCAGCGAGGGGCGCTCGCGAGGCAGGGACAGTTCACAGTTCTCGATGGCAAGCATCCAGTCGCGGATGTCCATGACGGCTCCTTCGGTGGTAGGAAGACGCACTGGCCAGGAGGCAGGCGGGCCGCATTCGCCCGCCGCAGGCGGCGCGTTCCTCGCGGCCCCCTCCGGGAGGGGCAGTGAGTTCTCCGCGTGGCGCAGGCTCCCAGCCTGCGGGGGGCAGTGAGTTTTCCGCGTGGCGCAGGCTTCCAGCCTGCGTTTCCCCCTTCGGAGGGCAGTCTTCGGGCAGGCTGGAAGCCTGCCCTACGCGGCTGTTCCAGGCAAGCCCGCCCCACGCGGGCATCGCAGGCAGGCCGCGTCTGCGGGAGCGCCTCTTCCCGCTACCGGATCCCTGCGGCCCGCAGGTCGGCCAGGGCCTCTTCCACGATCGCTTCGGTGCCCGGAGCGAGAGGACTCGGCCAGTCATATTCCCAGTAACTCTCCGCTTCGTAGCCGCCCTCGGCCAGGATGGTGGAGTCGGGCAGGTACAGTTGGGTCCCGTTGGTGAAGCCAAGCGGAAAAGTTACGCCCGTCGGAAAGCGCTTCAGAATCAGGTTGCCCAGGGAGGCCACCAGTTCGCCTTCCAGCCCGATCAGGCGGCAGTCCCTGCCGATCTGCGCTCCGCAAACGGTAACGGGTACCGCAGTGGGCAGGCCGCGGCCTCGGTCGAGCGCCTCCACCTGCCGCTCCGCCCAGGCGCGCCGGAACTGGTCGGTCTCGGGCGCAGCAACGAGGTCGGCATAGTACTCGCGAGGCGGTGGAGGCAAGAGCGGCCAGACCGTCTCCACCGAAGCCGAACGCAGGCAGGGCTCGTCCGGCTGCAGGCCCCCGGCAAGCACGCTCATCACCTCCTGCGCCACCATAGTCCCCGCCGCCGCGACGTCTTCCCAGGTGGCGCGTCGCCAGGCCCGGCCGCCCTCATCCCGCCCGTCGCCGATGACGCGGGCCTTGGCGTCGGCCCCGGTGCCCTGCAGGAAGATGCTGCCGGCCTCCAGACCCAAGTGCGCGTCCAGGGCCTGCACGGCGACGCCGGGAAAGTCCGCGGAGATGCTCCAACCCTGGATGGTGGAGGGGTGGCAGGCTACCGAGAACAGCAAGGCCACCGGCGGGCCGGCGCGGTCCTCGACCAGGCAGACGGGCAGCGCGTCGCAGACCAGGCCCTGCGGGTTGGGCCGGAAGCCGATGCCTCCCTGGCCGTCCGGCAGGCGACGGTTGAGCGGCAGCCGGGTGCGGCCCATGCCCACACGCAGCGAGGCCGGGCGGGCGGTGCGGCGAGCCTCGGACGCAGCGGCGAGGACCGCCGACTGCACCTGGTCGAGGTACTCCAGATTGGGCGCGCCCAAGACGGCCAGGCCCCAGCGGCCCAGGGCCGGGCCACTGTGGGTGTGGCTGAAGTTGACGAGGATCTGGCGGGGGGCGAAATCGAGATGCCGCCCCAAGGCGCCCTTGACCTGGTCAGTCTCGGCGCGGCTGAGGAAGAGCAGGTCAAGAGCCACTATCAGTAGCCGCTCCCCCTCGTGTTCGAGATACAGGACGCGGGCAAAGAGGTCGTCGTGAACCTCCTCGCAACCTTTGGCCAGGTCACGGTACAGCCACCCAGCCATGCTGGTGCCCAGCGGCGGGGTGATCTTGGCTCTGCCGAAGCCGGCAATCATGAGTGCGGTCCTCCCTCGGGCGCGGTTGTCGGGGGATTGTACCGAAAAGCGCGCAGGAAGACAGTCTGCGCAGCTGCCCGCGAGCTCTGCCCCCGGGCGCCCGCTGGCCCCCCTCCCTGCTTGCGGACCAGAGACTCCCCTGTTTCACCCGGGCAGCAGGAAATGTCCGTGGGCGCCGACCAGTACGTCTACGATCCGCCAGAGCATCATCATGAAAATGTCGCCGAAGGCCAGTCCCAAGAAGAAGGGCGTGGCCCGGCGGAGCACATGCGGGCCGCCGTAGCGCAGGATGGTGGCCTTGAGGATCGCGCCGATGCCGATCGAAAACCACATGAAAGTCA
>CALFVE010000194.1 GCA_937928475.1 uncultured bacterium
AAAGGAGGGGCCGGATAGGTGCCGCCAGCCCTTGCGCCGCTGGCACCTATCCGACCCCTCGCTAAGGGCTAGGAGCCGCTTGTCCTGTCCGGCGGGAGCGGCTCGGGGCCGGGCTCCGGGCCGGGCCCCGGTTCCGGGGGCTCAACGATCTCCCACGGTTCCAGGACGAAATCCTTTATCAGCGTCTCCCGCGGTTGCACCGTGATCGGCTCCGAGACCCAGTTGTACCCCTCCATCCAGACCTGGATGGTCAGGTGCCCGCTGGGGACGTTCAGCGAGTAGTGCCCCTGCGCGTCGGTCAGCGTCTGGAACTGCTGGAAGAAGTACGGCGGCGGCACGATCACCGGCCCCTCGTCCGTCTGCCCGATTCCGCTTTCGCCTGCCTGCTGGGCCTTGGCCGTAAGCCGCTCCCGTGCCGCGGCGGGCAAACCTCTCACCGGCAGGGGGGCAGGGCGTATCGGCTCCCAAGGAGTGGAGACGGTTATGGTGACCAGGGCTCCCTCCAGCGGGGCCAACTGCCCGTCGCTGGTCTTCCCCTGGACGGTTCCTTGGACTGTCCCCACACCCGGCTCGACCGCCTCCTGCAACTGGAAGTCGGCCACGGCGGTGTGTCCTGCCTCTACGTATACCCACTGCACGCCCTGCACCAGGCCCGGCACGCTCACCGTCACCACGTAGTCCCCCGGCTGCACGGCGGGGATCAGGTAACTGCCGCGCTCGTCCGTGATGGCCTTGTACTGCACCAGGCGGGGATCGCGTGGCGGAGGGGGATAGATATCAGGCCACACCGCTCCCCCCATGATGACGAACACTTGCGGGTCGGCCAGCACCTCCACGCCCGCGAGCGGGGTGAGGGTTCCGTCCGCCTCCTGCTTCATCACCATCCCCGCGATCTGCCCGCCGGGCGCGGCAGGAATCTCCCCCGCATCGGTGGTCTCCCCCGCCTTCACTTCCACCACCGTGTAGCCCCCCACCATGCCCGAGCCGGCAATCAGCCCCACAGTATGCCGCCCGGGAGGCAGGTTGCGAATGCGGAAAGACCCGTCGGGCGCCGGGGTAGCGGCGATCGGGCTGCCGTCCACATAGATGCTGAAGTTTTCCGGATTGCTCGCCCCGGTCAGTTGGCCGACCACCGTGCCCTCGGTTCCCGGCGGCTTGGTGGCGACACTGCCCCCTCCTCCGCAGCCCACCAACCCTGCCAGCAGCACCAACGCAGCGACAACGAGCCACCCTCGCATCGTGGTTCCCTCCTTAGGCCTGAGCCTCACAGGCCGGTGCCACCCTGCGTCCCTCAGACGAGTTCTGCCCCCGCTAGGTTCCCTGCCTTTGCCGTGTTCCCTAGTCCGGCAGCACCTGGTAGGGACGGGGGTCCATTCGCAACCACTTGTCCTGCCCTGGCTTCCAGGTGATCGCATTCTGCGAATTGGCGTAGAGCGGTCCCACGCTCAGGTTCTGGTCCATCACCTTCAGGTAGATGATCACTTGCAGATTGTCCAGGTCAAAGTGTCCGCTCACATCATAGACCGCCATCTGCGGCGAGAACCATTGATGCATGACCTCCTTGCGGTTGGTGCCGTCGGTGAGTTCGACCTTGTCCACCCGCACGGTGGTCAGCCCGCCGCTGCTCGTAATGCCCAGGCCGGAAGTGACCGGCAGCCCGAACAGGCTCACCGCTGGGCTGTAGGGGGTTCCGCTGGCGCTGGTGTAAGTCCCCACCACTTCTCCTCCCGTGCCCAGTTGCGCGGGGTCGAAGTTGCCTCTAGCATAGTCATACACGTTCTTGATGCGGGTACCGACGCCCAGCAGGTTCCCGTTGAACACGTCCTCGGTGCCCGCCTTCAGTTCTTGCAAGGCCACCGAGATAATCCCCGGCGCCTCGTAGGTGCTGACCCGGGATTCCCACCAGGCCCCGGGAGTGATACCGACGATGAGTTGATCTGCTTCGATGCCCGGGCGACCAGTGAGTTGGTGGTAAAGGAGGGCCAGGCTGGCATCGAATTGCCCGTACTTGAGCCGCACGCTGTACGAGTAGCGCGCTCTTGTCTTCTCGAAGTCGGCCCAGGTGATGGCGTGAAAGTCAATGCTCTTCAGCCGACTGACAATCTTGGCCAGGCGCATGGCCGGCACCTGGCGGGTCTGTCCCTCTGTCACCGGCCCGCTGTCGGCGCTTTCCTGCGTGTAGTTGGCCTTCGTAGCCAGTACTTGGTACCCGGGGCCAACCGCCACCTTCTCCAGGCGGTAGCGCCCCTGCGCATCGGTGCCGGCGAAACGCGGCGCCCCGTTGAGCCAGACCGCTGCGTCCGCGAGCGGTCGGTTCGTCCCCTCCTCCAAGACGGTTCCCTCCAGGGTGCCCCGTGGCCCCGGCTGCAGGCGCAAATCCACCCGGCAGGTGCCCTGCGCGCCTTGCCGGTGCACCTCCTGGGTCACCTCGGTAGGCTGGAACGAGTACGCCGTGGCTCGGATTGTCACCTCCCCCGGCGGCACGTCCAGGATGCGGTAGTGCGGCCCGTTCACATAGACCGGGCAGTACTCGTCCGTATTGGTGAGAGCAACGGAGATCAACTCACCCGTGAGCAGGGCGTTGGTGCTGGCGTCGTAGATATCGCCTACGATCTCGACTGCCTTCTCCAGGGGCAGAGTGACGGTAGTCGTCTGCCCGGCGGTGATGCTGAAGGGAGAGGCGTAGGAGAGGAAGTAGCGCGGGTCCAGCGCGAACCGCTGCCCGGATAGGAACTTGCCGTCGTAGTTGCCGGCGGGCACCTCAGCGACCTCCAACGACCCTTGGACGTTGGTCTCTCCGGCCCACAGGTCGCGCAGGGACACAAAGGCCCGATTGATGGGCGTAGTGTTGTCGTCTTTGTCCACCACCTGCACCCGCAGCGTACCTCCCGGCCCCCGCACCTTCACCGTCATCTCCGCGCTGTTGTTGTCCCGCTGGCGATCGCCAAAGAGGTCGTCGGGGTCAATCGCCACTTTCAGCCGGTGGTTGCCCTCGCTCACCTGGGTCAGGTCCACGGGTATCTCCAGCACCGCCGCCGACAGGTTCGGCTTGGGCGTGGCGCCGCCATGCATAACCAGGTGCCCCAGTGACCCGCTCCACAGGGTCGGCTTGTTATCCAAGATGGGCAGTGTTACCCGGGCGATCTCTGCATTATCCAGATAGACCACAACCGGGATGTTCAGGAAGAACCCCGCGAAGCGAGGATTGCCCACTACTACCTGTAAGGTAGTAGGCCGCTGCAGATAGCCGGCTCGCCACAGCGGCGTGTTGCTGCGCAATACCGGCGTCTGGACCAACGCCAGGTCGTTCACCCCGTAGGCGATCACCCGGTTGCCCTCGCGGAGGCGATCCAGCGTGTTGCGTCCGTCATAGATTACCAACCGGCGCTCGGCCGCGTTATTGTTTTCGTCCGCTTCAGCAATGGCATTGTCGGGATCCACAGTAACCCGCACGAGTTTGCGCCCCAAGCCTGTTGTAGAATGCAGCAGGCGCTGAGCCGCGGGGCTGGGGTAATCCGCGGTGAGCGGCGCCGGTGGCCATCCGGTCCCCGGCGTCGTCTCCCAGCGGATCGGCGGCAGATAAATGTGCTTGGTCGCCCCACGGGGGAGCAGCGGGTAGCGATGGCCGGTCGCATCGGGGATACGCAGCCGCAGCAAGGCGCCGTCCAGTTCCACTTTCAGCCAGAGGTCCCCGTAGTACTCGGCGCCCTGGTTGGTGACGCTGAGCTCGGCTCGCACCACATCCTGGTACTCCCGAAACTCTTCGTTCTCCGTCTTGGGCCTGACAAAACTGACGCTCAGGTCGGGCTTCGGCCCTCGGGTGACTCCCGTACCTGTGGTGGTGGTGCCTCCGCCCACCTCTGGCTCGTCGGTTAGTGGTTCGCCGCCGCCGGTGACGGTGGCCAAGTACAGGCGCTGCTTGTTCGCGGGTATCTCCCCCCGCTTGACCGCGCTGATCACCAGGTGCGCTCGCCCCTGGGGATCAATACAGAAGTTCAGCGTAGGGGAGGACATGCTGCTGAACACGCATGCTTCGGTCTGCGTCCCCGGCCGCACCAGTTCCAGATCTGCCCCGGGGCCCGAACCGTGGAGCCACCGAAAGTGCAGCGAGGGGTCTCCCTTCACCGAGTACATGTAGGCCAGACCCGCGTGTCCGTAGCCGTTGGCTACCAACCGGTAGCCCTCGTCGTAGAGGTGGGCGCCTGCTGGTACCTCGATCTGCGTGGTCTGCCACTGCGCTGCGCTGGTCGCGCCCACCGGCGCCCAGGCTAACTTGAGAGCGTTGCCCACCTTCCAGACCGCATACACCAGTTGATGCGGCCAATCCAGCGCATACATGTCGCGGAAGGCGGTAGTGGGCACTGCCGAGGTCCAACCCTCGCGGTCTCCCGTGGGCCGGATTACCCAATTGTCCTCCACACTTGGCTCTCGGCCCTGCGGCAAGGTAGCCACAATCGGCACCTGCCGCCAGTGGCCCAGCAAGTGAGGAATGCCGCGGGCTCCCGCGTAGATGGGGAGGCTAAGCGACTGCTGGTTGAGCGTAGTGGAAGCCAGGGCCGTTTCCTGCCATTGCCCGCCCTGCTTGCGGTAGATACGGAAGCGTGTGGAGCCGCGCGCAATCAGCGGCTCCCCCGCTCCGGTGAGGGCGATCCCGCCTGCCTCGCTGCCCTGGTCGGAGACCAGTTCCCAGTTCGACCAGGCGCCGTTGCGCCACTGCCAGTAGTACATACGCCCCAAGTAACTGGCCAGCAGGTGATAGCCTTCGTTGGGGCTGCGGGCCGCGACCTGCCGGATCCGGAATTGCGAGGTGTACCCACCTACCTCCGGCATCGGCACCGGCGACTGCTGCCAGGTGCCGCCGGTGCGCAGCAGGGAGTACAATCTCCACTGTCCGCCAGGCCCTTTCCCCATGTAAACTATCATCACCCGCCCGCCGCTATCCACCGCGAGGCTGGGGGGTTCGGACATGGGAGTGTAGTCGAGGGAGGTGATCGGCTCCAGGAGCGTGGTCGTGACGGCCGCTTCGGCTATCCCACCAGTTGCCATGCCCATCGAGCCGACACAGATGAGCAAGCCGATAGTTCGCATCATCGTCACCCCTTCGGCGCCGCTCCCGGCGCTGCGCGTCAGTTTGGCGATGGCGAGTTTCTCGTTCCGACCCCACCGACCCCGCCGCTTCCACCTCCCGCTGGGGTTTCGACCGGCGGGCTGCCCTAAATCTGGGCCAAGAGCCTCCGCGTATTGGCAACCGCCCGCGCCATGGCCTCGTCATCAGGCAGGTTGTTGCGGATTTCAGGGTTCAGTATCTCCGGCGAGAGGTAGTCCTCGTAACCGATCTTCTTCAGTGCCCGCAGGAATCCTAGCAGGTCAATCACGCCTTCGCCGGGCATGACCCGGTCGGTGCCGTCGCCCAGCGTCTGCTTGGGCCGGTCGGGCGCGTCGTTGATATGCACATGTACGACCTGCTGCTTATTTATGGTCTCCAACTCCTCTACGGTTCCATCCTGATGATACCAGTGCCAGGAGTCCACCAGCAGCCCCAGATTGTCCTCCCCCATCTCCTCAATCCACTCCAGCATCTGGTCCATCCGCCAGATAAAGGGCTTCAGCCCCTCCCCCTGGCGCGAGGTGTACGGGGCCACCCATTCCAGGCCGATTCGTACCCCGTACTCCCCCGCGATCCCCGCCGCCCGCTTGAGGCGCGCCCCCGCGACGCGCCGGAACAGGTCCGGATCGGGCAGGGCCGGCATCAGCCAGGTAATCATGCGCGGGCAGCCCAGGTCCGCCGCCAGTTTCGCCCAGCGCGGAAACTCGGCGATACTGGCCTGGTACCCCTGGTCGCTCTCCATATTCCGGAAGTCCAAGGGCAACCCCCAGGCCGAGGGATAGACCCCATGCTTCTCGAATAGCGCCAATCCCGCGCTGACGGGGTCAGCCGGATTCAGCGCCACAATCTGCTCCAGGCCGATATCGGCCCCCTCATACCCGAACTCTGCCGCCTTCGCAAGAAGAGCCTCGAGGTCAAGGGGGGTGGAGAGAACTGAGGGGTTGAGGGAAATCTTCATGAGGCACTTCCTTCCATCTGTATCCGGCAGCGTTCACCACCGGGACTGGCGGAGCCGGCCCGCATGGTCGAGGATTTTAGCGCCATGGTTTTGGCGCATTTGCTACCCGCCGACCTGCTTCCCACAGTTGGGGCAGAACTTGGCGCCGGGGGGCAGCTGCGTGCCGCACTCGCACTGGCGTGGCGCCAGACTCGCGCCGCAGTTGGGGCA
>CALFVE010000195.1 GCA_937928475.1 uncultured bacterium
GTGAGAGTGACTTCACTGGCCATGAGTTGACCTCATGCAGGTTATTTCTCCAAGTCGCAGCGCAAGCAGCGACGCGCCTCGGCGCAGGCGGCCTCAGGGCCGTATCCCTCAACGCTTTCCTCGAAAGTAAGCGCGCCTCCCGATGGCCAGCGCACGGGGATAGTTTGGCGGGTCGCCTCGCGGTCGGCTTCCTCGCGCCGGCTACGCGGGGCAAACCCGCTATCGGGGGGGAGTTCGCCCTTGCCGCCCAGGAAGCGGTCAATGGCCTGCGCCGCGCGCTGCCCCGCCGCCACCGCCTCGATAACTGTGGCAGGGCCGGTTTGGGCGTCCCCTCCGGCGAAGACGTTGCCCTCCCCCGACCGTTGGGTGAGGGGATCCGCGACCACGCGGTTGTGGGAGATAACCAGTTGTCCGTCGCTGATGGCGAAGTCGAGTTCCGGGGCTTGGCCAATCGCCACGATAACATGGTCGGCCTCGACGAGCACTTCCGAGCCGGGCTTGGGAAGGGGACGCCGCCGACCGCTTTCGTCCGCCTCGCCCAGCACCATCTCCTGGCAGCGCACAGCGCGTACCCGGGCGTCGCCTTCTATCGCCAACGGAGCGACCAGGAAGCGCATCTGCACACCCTCGCGCAGCGCACTCTCGATTTCCTCGGCGATCGCCGGCATCTCCTCGCGGGTGCGACGGTAGAGGATGGTGACGGAACTCGCTCCCAGCCGCAGGGCCGTGCGGGCCGCATCCAGGGCAGCGTTGCCGCCGCCGATCACCGCCACCCGCCCCTCCATCCGACGGAGGCGGCCCAGGGCGACCTCCCGCAGGAAGGCAACCGCCTCCACCACGCCCTGCTTGTCTTCCCCGGGTATGTCCAGGGGCAAACTGCGGTGAGCGCCTACGGCGACGAAGATCGCATCGAAGCCGGCCTCGCGCAGTTCCCGGAGGGACTCCACTCGGCGTCCGGTCTCGATCTCCACGCCCGCCCGGCGGATGTACTCAATATCCCGTGCCAGTACCTCTCGGGGCAAGCGGTACGGCGGGATGCCCACGGCCAGCACCCCGCCGGGAACCTCCAGCGCCTCGAAGACCTTGACTTCCCGTCCCATCAAAGCGAGGAAGTAAGCGGCCGTCAGCCCCGCCGGCCCGGAGCCTACCACTGCCACCCGGCCACGGCGCGGACCCAGCCAACGCGGAGGCTCGTCGCTGTCCGTCGCGTAGTCGGAGGCAAAGCGCTTCAGGTGCCGGATGGCCAGCGGCTCGTCCACTTCACCACGGCGGCAGAAGACCTCGCAGGGATGGTCGCAGACGCGGCCGCAAACGGAGGCCAGCGGATTGCGCCGGCGGATGACCTCCAGGGCCTCGGCAAACCGGCCTTCGGCGATGAGGGCAACGTATTCAGGGACATTTACGTGGGCTGGGCAAGCGCTCGAACAACTGGCGGGAACCAGGGCCTCGCAAGCATGCGCCGGGCAGCGCTTCTCGACGATGTGCGCCTCATACTGGTCCCGGAAGTAGCGGAGCGTGGAAAGCACCGGGTTGGGGGCGGTTTGGCCGAGCCCACAGAGCGAGGACTGCTTGATCATCCTCCCCAGCCGCTCCAGGCGGTCCAGGTCAGCCAGCTCGCCGCGGCCCTCAGTGAGGCGCGTGAGGATCTCCAGCATTCGCTTGGTGCCCACTCGGCACGGGACGCACTTGCCGCAGGATTCCGCCTGGACGAAATCGGTGAAGAAGCGGGCGATGTCTACCATGCAGGTGGCTTCGTCCATCACGATGAGGCCGCCGGACCCCATGATCGCCCCGATCTGCTGCACCGAGTCGTAGTCTATGGGCAGGTCCAGATAGCGGGCGGGGACACAACCTCCCGAGGGGCCGCCCATCTGCGCCGCCACGAACTTGCGGCTGCGGGGAATGCCGCCGCCGATGTCGTAGATGATCTGGCGCAAAGTAGTGCCCATCGGCACCTCGACCAAGCCGGTGTTGCAGACCTTGCCGGCCAGCGCGAAGATCTTGTTACCCTTGCTGCCGGCGGTGCCGAGAGCGGCATAGGCTGCCGCCCCTTGTTCAATGATGCGGGGGACATTCGCCCAGGTTTCTACGTTGTTGATGACGGTCGGCTGACCGTTGAGGCCGGCGCTGGTGGGGAAGGGTGGCCGCGGCCGAGGCGTGCCGCGCCGGCCCTCCACCGAGGCGATGAGCGCGGTCTCCTCACCGCAGACAAAGGCGCCCGCACCCTGGCGCATCACGAGGTCAAAATCGAAGCCCGTACCCAGGATATTCTTGCCCAGTAGCCCGGCTTCCCGCGCTTGCCGGAGGGCCACTGCCAGATGCTCGATGGCTACCGGGTACTCCGCGCGTACGTAGATGACTCCCAGACGGGCCCCAACGGCATAGCCTCCGATTATCATCCCCTCGATTATCAGGTGCGGATCGCCCTCGATCAACGCCCGGTCCATAAAAGCACCCGGATCGCCCTCGTCGGCGTTGCAGATGAGGTACTTAGTATCTCCGGGAACCTCGCGGGCGAGCTGCCACTTGCGCCCGGTGGGAAATCCGGCCCCGCCCCGGCCCCGCAGTCCCGAGGCCAGCACTTCCTCAATAACCTGCTCCGGTGAATAGTCGGCTAGCACCCGGGCTAGCGCGCCATAGGCCCCGTGCGCGAGAGCGCTGTCCAAGGAGGTAGGCTCCACCACGCCGCAGTTCCGCAAGACCAGGCGATGCTGGTGCTTGTAGAAGGGGATGTCTGCTTGGCGCGCGATTATCTTCTCCCCATCTCTATAGCAGAGGCGTTCGACGATGCCGCCGGCGAGGACCGTGGTTTCGATTATCTCCGGGGCGTCCTCGGCGGTTACCCCCTGGTAGAAAAGTCCCTGAGGACCAACGACCAGCACCACCGCCCCCGCGCACAAGCCGTGGCAGCCCGTGCGAACTACCCGCGCCCGGTCCCTCAGATCGCGGCGGGCGATCTCCCGCTCCAGGGCTTCGCACACCTCCAGGGCCCCCAGCGCGCGGCAGCCGGTGGAGCAGACCCGAATGGTGACTTGGGGGCCGGCCTGGGCCGCAAGTTCCTGCCGGCGTCGCTCCAGTTCAGCAAGGGAAGAAAGAGGCGTGATCATTGCTCAAGACCGTAACTACGCAGAATGCTGACCACTCGCTGGGGTGTGAGACGCCCAAAGTATTGATTGTCGATCATCATCGCCGGGGCTAGAAAGCAAGTGCCCAGGCAAGCCACCGTCTCCAGGTAAAACTTCAGGTCTGGTGTGGTCTCTCCCTCCGTAACGCCCAGGGCTCGCTGCACGGCGTCCAGGACCCGGCTTGCCCCTTTGACATGGCAAGCGGTACCCCGACAGCAGCGGATAGTATGACGCCCCCGGGGCTCCGTGTAAAACTGGGCGTAGAAACTGACCACTCCATAGACGCGGCTGAGAGGGGTCTTGGTTCGTCGGCTGATCTCCCGTAGCGCCGCCGGGGGCAGATACCCGAACCGCTCTTGGACGGCCTGCAAGACCTCTATCAGGTTGGACTCCGGGGAGAGTTCCAATTGCGCCAGCCAGGTCTCGATTTCCGCCTGAGACGCTCCGGTGCCTGCCGGTCCGGTAACTTTCGCTTGGTCCACGCAGTACTACCTCCCACCGCCGGGCTGGTCACGGTGCCAGGCCCGGCCGTGCTCTTGATGCTCAACATCGCCGGCGCGCCCTGTCCGCCTCTAGATTCCCGCCCGATCACCAGACTCCTGCTTGCTCAGCGGCGCATCGCAACCCCTGGCAGGGCCGGATGGCCCACAAGGATCGTGAAGCCCCCGTTCGCCCAGAACAAAGCAGCGCACGAGATCCATCGCACGACCCCCTATCCAACCAGCACGCGCGCCACCCTGCCCGGCGACGCGCCTTCCGCCTGGCGCGCGTCGCCAGCAGGAGCAAAGGGAAATTACCCAACTTAAGCCTGTCGCCGGTTATGAGATCGGCGCCGGCGCTGGCTCTAGCGCATGCTTACCTCCAGGCCTTCGCCGTCGAGGATGACGTTGACGCTGGCGCGGAAGCACGTCGGGTCCCGCACGTAGTCCAGGTAGGGCGCCAGGCTGCCGGCGGCATTGACGCTGTTGTGAGCCATGATCACGCTGCCCGGGGGCAGTTTGCCGCTAGCCGCCTCCAAGATGTCGAGGTAGATGCCCTTGCCCCGGCTGCCGGCGCCGTCGGCGTCCAAGTAGAGCAGGTCAATCGGCTGGGGGAACTCGACCACCACCTGCACCGCATCGGCGGCCAGCACCCGAGCCACCCCGGAGCGGTCGAGGCGCCGGACGTTGCGCTCGGCACGGGCCGCTTCCTTCGGAATGATCTCCACACCCAACAGTTCCCGTGCGGTGTAGCACGCCCCCGGACCCACCGCTGCCCCGGCGTTGGCGATGAAGGTGTTGCCACAGAATACGCCCGCAGCAATCATGCACTGGGGCTGGACAATAGCGTTGATGGCGTAAAGCAGGCGCTGCATACGAGGCGTGATTGCGGTCCAGGGGATCTCAAACAACTCGCGGACCGCCTGCCGATGAGCCCGCATCTTCTCGTGGTCATAGCAAGTATGCGGCAGCACCCCCGCCTCGCAGAGACAGGTGAGAGCCTCCGCCACCATTGCGATCTCCCGCTCTTCCGGTTCTAGGACCTGGTGGGGATTCCGGTAGTCCATGCGGTAGTGCTGCCAGTCCGGAGCGCAGTAGGTGGTGGCCATGGGGAAACTCCTTCGGGTGCAGGGGTTCATTGTCTCTCTGTTGAAGGACAAAGCGGACTTAGCCATCCGGTGTGCGGGTGAGGTCGCCCCACCCAGCCTTCTCCGCCCCTCGGGGGCGCCCAGGGATCGGGTGCTGTCCCCCGATGTACTGTCACGGGAACTGCCGGAGGCGTTCCCAGGGCGCGGTCATGCTACCACAAATCCCAGATTTATGCTGCGCAAATCGGAAGGCCATGCACCTGCTTCCAGCAGCCAGGCGCACCCGTGCCCGTGACCTGCCCACCCAGAAGAGGGCTGTGTGTGGAACAGAGCGAATCTTTCGCCCAAGCAGCAAAGGCAGGAACCCGATAGACCATCCCCTGAGCGGAGGGAAGCCGGAGCGCACCTCGGACTGCATTTGTGGTGGTCGCGCTGCTGGCCTCAAGCCGCTCTACGAGCGCAAAGGGAGCGTTGAGACTATGCAAACGCGCACACTGGGCCGGACGGGGCTGGAAGTCTCCCTCGTGGGGATGGGAGGCATCCCTCAGATGCGGTGTTCCCACGAAGAGGGCGTCGCCCTCTACAGGTACGCTATTGATCAGGGCATCAACTACTTCGACGCGGCACAGGGGTACAAGCACTGCCACGAGCGACTAGGGGCAGCCGTCAAGGGACAGCGGGAGAAGGTCATCATTGCCTCCAAGGCGGGAGCAGGAACCGCCGAGGCGATGCTGGAGGCCATTGATGACAGCCTTCGAGTGCTGGGGACCGATTACA